>JAYVXY010000199.1:0-4311 GCA_043784785.1 Aestuariivirga sp.
GCACAATTGCCATTGCAAGGGGTGGTGACTTTGGAAGTCACCATTGGCGCGCATAAACCGCCGCCACGCGGCACGCGCCTGCCTTACCGGATCGAAGCCTATGACGACACCGGAAATATGACTCTGACGTTTTTCTCTTCTTATGCGGATCATTTGAAACGCCAGTTCCCAACTGGCGAAAAGCGTTTCATCTCCGGCGAGATCAGCTGGTATGGCGCGGAAGCGCAGATGAGCCACCCAGATTATGTGTTGAATGCCGATGAATTTGGCAAAATGCCGACGCTGGAACCGATCTATCCTCTCACTGCTGGTCTATCGTCAAAACTGCTCAACAAGGCGGGCAAGGCTGCATTGGAAAAGCTTCCGGTTTTGCCAGAATGGCAAGATATTGCCTGGTTGCAGCGACAGGCCTGGCCAGATTTTGGTTCGGCGCTAAGAAATATGCACACGCCAACTGATTTGACAGTGGTAGCGATGGATGGGCCAAATCGGTCACGGCTGGCTTATGATGAGTTGCTGGCCAATCAATTGGCATTGAGTTTGGTGCGCGCGCAAATGAAACGGGCCAAGGGCCGCAAACTTGGTGGAACAGGTCAACTGCGCAAGCTGATCATCAATAATCTTCCTTACAGCCTTACCAATGCCCAACAATCCGCCATTGCCGAAATATTGGCGGATATGGCCAATCCCAACCGCATGATCCGGCTGCTGCAGGGCGACGTGGGTGCGGGCAAAACGGTAGTAGCTTTGTTGGCTTTGGCAGCAGCTGTTGAAAGCGGAACGCAGGGGGCTTTGATGGTGCCCACAGAAATTCTGGCGCGCCAGCATTTTGCGGGGCTTAACAAGTTGATTGAAGGCACTGGCATCAAGTTAGCGATCTTGACTGGCCGTGAAAAAGGCAAGGCCAGAGATGAAACCTTGGCAGCACTTGCCTCGGGCGATATCAATATTCTCATCGGCACCCATGCATTGTTTCAAGATGGTGTTGCGTTTCATGATTTGGGTTTGGCTGTTGTTGATGAACAGCACCGCTTTGGTGTTCACCAACGATTGGCGCTTCAGGATAAATCGCTTGGCAACACTGATTTGTTGGTGATGACGGCCACACCTATTCCGCGCACGCTGGCGCTGACCGCTTATGGCGATATGGATGTTTCGAAACTTACCGAGAAGCCGGCTGGCCGTTTGCCGATTGATACGCGCGTGTTGCCAGTCAGCCGTTATGACGAATTGATCGGCGGATTGCATCGCAGTCTCAGCACGGGCGCGAGGGCCTATTGGGTTTGCCCCTTGGTTGAGGAGAGTGAGTTCGTCGATTCTGCGGCGGCTGAAAAGCGCTTTGAAGCTTTGGCGGCGGAGTTTCCTGATCAAGTCGGCCTGATCCATGGTCGGTTGAAAGGGGTAGAAAAAGATGCGGTGATGGCGAGGTTTAAATCGGGTGCAATTTCTATCCTGGTTTCAACCACAGTGATCGAAGTTGGTGTTGATGTGCCGGAAGCTTCGATCATGATCATTGAAAACGCCGAAAGGTTTGGCCTGGCGCAGCTGCACCAGCTGCGCGGGCGGGTTGGGCGCGGCAGTGCCAAATCATCATGCTTATTGCTGTATCAGGAACCTTTGGGCGAAACGGCAAAAGCGCGATTAACGATTATGAGGGAGACGGAGGATGGTTTTCGTATTGCCGAGGAAGACTTGAAATTGCGCGGCGCAGGCGAAATGCTAGGCACGCAACAATCGGGCCTTGCGGAATTTCGCATGGCAGATTTATCCGTGCACGGAGAGTTATTGCAAGCGGCACGCGATGATGCGGGTTTGATTTTAGCACGCGATCCTACCCTGCAAACCCTACGCGGCGAAGCGTTACGCAATTTGCTTTATCTGTTTGAACGCGATGCGGCGATCAGGCTTTTATCTTCGGGCTGAGTTTTTTGACAACTGCTTTGGGCAAGCCATTTTCTGGGAAAACCAGACCCATGGAAATAATCATTTTCAAACCATCTTCCACACTCATTTCAAGAATGCGCACATCTTTGCGATCAGCAAAGAACACATAGCCTCCGGTAGGATTGGGGGTGGTGGAAACATACATCGAATACATCGCGCGGCCCGCTTCAAGGCCAATGTCGCTGCCATCAATCTCGCGCGAGACGAAGGCCAAAGTCCACATGCCTTCACGTGGCCATTGCACCAAACACACATTGCGGAAGGATGCGCCCTTTTCAGCGAAGATGGTTTCAAAAATCTGTTTTGAACTTTTATAGAGCGAACCAACAATGGGAAGGCGGTCGATCAACCTATCCCACAGGCCAATGAAATAGCGCCCGACAAAATTGGCCGCCAGTGCGCCAATCAGTGTGATGAAAGCCAGTGCAAAGACCAAACCAAAGCCAGGGACACGGATCGGCAAATAGGTGTCGGGATTATAGATGGCTGGTATCCAAGGTTTCACCCAGCCATCAAAAATGCCAACCACCCAAAGTGTTGCCCAAATGGTGAAAGCGGCCGGGGCTGCAATCACCAGCCCGGTGAAGAAATAGCGTCTTAGCCGCGCAAGGCCGGAAACGCGCGGCTGTTTTTTGGGAGGCAGAATATCGCTATCGCTCATGTCTGGTATCGCTATCGCTCATGTCTTGGTATCGCTATCGCTCATGCACCATCAATCGCATAGATCAAGCATAGCTTGCAAGTTTTTGCGCGAGGTGCTTTGCAGGCTCAATGAATTTTACGAAAATCCTGTTTCTGGGCGCAGGCTGGTTGAGCCTTGGTATTGCGGGGATCGGCATTATCTTTCCGTTTTTGCCGATTACCATGCCGTTCCTGCTGGTGGCGGCTTGGGCCTTTGGCAAATCATCACCAGAAATGCGAGAGCGCATCAGAAGCCACAACACTTTCGGGCCCTATGTGCGCGGCTGGCAGGATGGCAGGATCATTCCACTGAATGCCAAGATCGCGGCAAGTGTGGTGATTGCGGCAGCGAGTGTTTATCTGTGGATGTTCAGCCCCCTGCCGAAACTCGTGGCGGGCCTGATTATTCTTGGGATGGTTGCGGCGGAGATATACATCTTGGGCCGACCTATAAAATAATTTCCTTTTATAGGAAATAACACTTGACAGCGTACGGCGGATATATCCCCTTCGCGTATGCTTGCGGAATCGAGGAATTAGTGCCATGATTAGTAAATGGCACTTTCACCTAAACCAATTGTTGGCACTTTTGCAGGTGCTGGCTTGAATATATCATCTATGTTTGGCGGTGAAATTGTGCCTGTTTCACTTCACGCGCCACTCTTCTGGTTGGGCATAGTTTTATTTTTTGGTTCGATTATTTGGGGGGTTTGTGAATATCTAAATTGGCTGCCAATAATCACATTTTGGCGCCCAAAACAGATACCTATATTAGAGGCTGTAACCGGAATTTATGAGCAACTCCGCGCTCAACAGGCTGCCATTGCTACCTTTGCAGAGGCACAAGGAAAGGGAAACAGCGAGGATATTATTGGCTGGCTATGTTATGCGCTCTTCAGCAATTCTGGCGGGGGAGAAGCGCGCATGCGTTTATTTGGGTGCCGAAAACCATCAAGAATAAAAGAGCCGATCAATATCAATTCTCCGCCTTCTGATTTCAGATTTGAAAATGGAGAGATTGTCCTTAAAGAGCGTTCTAGTGAAATATGTTATGATAACTTGACGGTGAACAAGAAAGACATCCTCGGAGCCATACAATCGCTCCGAGTAATGGGCGGCAATTTAGGAAATGTATGATAAAGCTAGAAAGTAGATTTGCGAATCTCTTAGAAGCCATGCTCACCAAGGCCCCTAAGCCTTTGGGAAAGACCGCATCAAAACGTCAAACATCAATTGTGGTTGATGACGCAAGTTATGGCGGTACTCAAACTCATGCAGATAAGTTTGAAGATGCTTCTTCGAAACCCAAATATGTGTCCCCTTGATTGAACGCTGGATATGAGACCAAAACGACTCGATTGAGTTGGTGTGAACGAGACCACGCACATATTCCTTAGCATCGTGATTTACCGTTTCGTGTTTGTAACCTTGTGTAGGGAGATTGCGGAATATCTTGGCGCTATCCGTCATCACATGACTTCCCTCTTGAATGGTTTCGGCGATGTGCTTCGAAGCGGTAAATGTGCCACGGCTTTGAGCTACACGAGTGATGGCCTTGCCTTGACGTTCAACAGCACCAAACACCGTTGCCTTGTCATCATGGCCTAGCTTATCACGGCCACCAAAGAACATTTGATCGGCTTCGACAATTGGAGATTCCGGCCCAGAGCCACCTACAGGCGCATC
>JAYVXY010000200.1:0-4303 GCA_043784785.1 Aestuariivirga sp.
CGAATTGTCAGTTCCCGACCGCGCCTGCTGGTCAGCCTGGCCATAGGCGTTCTCAGCTTTTTCCTGCTGCCAGACTCGGCAAGACTGGTGACGCGACTACTTATTGCATGGAATTTAGCCATCGCGTTTTTTATTGCTTCTGTAGGTTGGCTCATGACGCATGCCACAGTTGAAGAAATTAAGAAAAACGCCACCATCAACGATGAAGGGCAATATTCCATCCTCATCTTTGCAAGTCTCGCCAGTATTGCCAGCCTTGCCGCCATCATCGTGCAACTGGGTCTCGTCAAAGAATCAGCTGGGCTTTTAAAAGCGTGGCACCTCGCGCTGGCCGTGGCTACCATACTTACATCGTGGGCTTTCATCCACATCATGTTTGCGCTGCATTATGCCCATGAATATTTTGATGAATGGCGCGATGACAAAAAGAGCAAGCCGCAATTGCGTGGGGGCTTGGAAATTATTGGCAGTACCGCGCATCCCGATTATCTAGATTTTGCTTATTATTCATTCACAGTCGGTATTGCAAATGCCACAGCCGACATCAACATCACCTCGCGCCATATGCGCCGCATCACGCTAGCCCATTCTATCCTGTCATTCTTCTTCAACCTTGCCCTCCTAGGCCTCACCATCAATATTGCGGCGGGACTGGTGTGAAACAATTTTATTGTTGCGCGAAATGCTGCAGTTCAAATCTGTGCTACGACGTCGCCTAAATTAAAAATCTCCGGAGCATGAATAATGAGCAACGGCCCAACTCCGCGCGACATCGTCAACCAACAGCTAACCGTTTACAACGCTCATGATCTTGATGGTTACTGTGGTTTGTTTGCAAGGGATGCTATAATCTCCGAACTGGTCACTGGTCAAACGATTTGCAATGGGATTGACGAAATCCGCAGGGTTTACGCCAATCGCTTTGCTAATAATCCTAAGCTTCACTGTGCGGTTCATCAACGCATGGAAGGCGCTGATTTTGCCATCGACAAAGAAACCGTCTCCGGCCTGCCAACTGGGCTCTTGCATATCATGGCTATTTACGAAGTGAGGGAGGGTCTGATCCGCAGTTTGCGATTTATCAGGTGGATGAATTGATAAGCCGCTCCTGTGGGCCAAAGCGGGTTCAGCGACCCTGCCGACCGCGGCGACAAAATGACTGCGGGAGCAATGGGAACGACCACAACTGCCAACTCGGAGGTCAACGCCTGCCGCCAACTTCGTCGATGTGGTTCAGCATATCTGCCGGGTCCTGGAATACACGGTAAGCACCAGCACGAATTAACTCATCCTCGCCATAGCCCCCCGATAAAAAGCCAATAGCGAGTGAGCGGGCGCGCTGTGAGGCTAGCATATCCCACACCG
This sequence comes from Aestuariivirga sp., assembly GCA_043784785.1. Classification (GTDB taxonomy): domain Bacteria; phylum Pseudomonadota; class Alphaproteobacteria; order Rhizobiales; family Aestuariivirgaceae; genus Aestuariivirga. The sequence goes on from JAYVXY010000200.1 coordinate 1,366, forward strand.
CATCGCCCACCACGCAAGAATGTGTGATGTCTACGCCCAGCTTCTCTGCGGCGGCGAGGAATAGGTCCGGGTCAGGTTTGGCGTAACGCACTTTGTCACGAGTTATGACAACATGTTTTGCCGGATCAACCCCAATTCGCTCCAGAACCGGGCCAGCAGTTTTAATGTGGCCGGACGTGGCAATGGCCCATGGAATTTCATTGGCCGTGAGATGCTTCAACAACGCCACCGTGCCGGGCAGTGGCGGAATTTTGGCCGAGACTGAATTGTAAATTTCGGCATGGCGATCGAGCAGGCGCCGTTTGGTAGCTTCATCAATATCGCGGCCCAGTTCGCGAACGAGCGCTGCGGTGAATAATCCACCCGACATGCCAATACGGCGATGAATTTTCCAGATTGGAACTTCGATGCCATTTTCGCGCAAGGCTTGCGCCCAAGCCATAACGTGATCGTAAACACTGTCTAGCAGTGTGCCATCAAGGTCGAATATAAAGGCAGTTTTGGTGCGGGCGGGGATATGAGCTTCCATTTGGCTTCTTTGCGCGTGATTGTTTAGGCAAAAGTCTATCAACTTTTGTGCATCACACGGGTAGCACATCACGCCGCTGATTACGACATCTCTAGGCGCACTTGTTGACGGAGCAAATCGATGGGCACAAAGTTTGATCCGCGGCGGATGAGCCAATGGGTCCAACCATTGCAGGCTTCGGCTCCTTGCACGTGTGTGCCCACTTTGTGGATCGAGCCTGATTCATTTTTGGATGCACTCGAGTCATCAATACGCACATTGGCCGCAATGCGTTGGGTGTGCTCGTAGAGTTTCTCGCCCGCTAGAGCCTACTGATCTCCAATGTGAAAGGATCAAACACCAAACCATCAGAACACGATGCTTGAACCATTGTGGAAAAGCCGCATAATAGAAAACAACTGATGTTGTTTACCCCACCATCGGCACCCAACATTGATCTTTGGCTTTGGAATTTGAGACTTTGCATCGATTAAGGAAACCACTCATCGGCGAATTACAGCGACTTGTGAGTGCCGTCGCAGAATGGAGCGGTTGATGATTGTTTGCAGCCACAGAACCACTTCTCACCAGACTTTGGCGCTGTCCAGGCGATGGGGCTGAACTTGCCTTCAACCTTGTGGCTGCCGTCGCAAAAAGGCTGCGACTTGGAAAGGCCGCAGGCGCACCAATAATATTCTTTGCCAGCTTCAACCCGAACAGGAATGGGTTCTTTTTGCGCGATGTGGGCTTTGGTCATTTTTGCTCCCTGAATAAATGTAATTGAAGGAGTTTCATTAAACTTGAAACTGCTACAAAGTCAATTACAATGTAACCGTACGGTGAATCTTTCAATTACCCACAAATTCGGCGGCGGCGATGGCTCCGGTTTTGATGTCGATGAGGCGTGAAAGACCTTTCCACATGGTCATGTTTCCGGGCGGCGGGTCGCTTGCCCTTGCGAGGTATCCGCCGAGACGTGCGATCTTGATAAGATAGTTTGAGAGGGTGGGCGGTGATTGGGTTGTCGCCGGGACTTTGCCAATTTTATCTTTGACGAGATGATCAAGCAGCTGCATTTCAATTGATGTTAGCGCGAGGTCGGGTGCTGCATTTTTCTGCGTGCGGTTCATCATGGTCATCCAGAATACCCGCCAGGCGAGGATGCAGCAGATGGCAATAAAATTGGTCAGGCGCTGTGCGGTTCTGAGCTTTGCATCTTCAATCTTGCACCCCGACTTCAGGATCTTGTGATAGACCTCAATCTTCCAGCGCATGGCATACATGTTGAGCCGTTCGAGAGCTTCTGATTTTGAAGTGACGGGTAAGTCTGTTAGCAATTTCCATTCAACGGGCTTGCGGTGCTTCGGCTTTCCGCGCTCAATGGCGTGGACAACTGTGAGATTGAGGGTGGGGTAGAGGCGCTGCTTGCCGATAGGCGGCTGCACGGTGATGTGACGGTATCTGATCTCCAGACACGCTCTATCGGTGCCGCCTTTGCCATCGGGCACGCTGACGTGATGCACCCCCTTGATAGCGGTTTGCGCCATCAGATCAGACACTTTACAAGTTCCATCAGCGGCCAGACGGTCGACGCAGGTACGAACCAGAAAATGCGTGCCAAGATCATGACACTTGCAGAACAGCTCATAAATGTCGCTCTCACGGTCGCCGATGTGGATCAGGCGCGCGGGCTCAGCCAGAAGCCGTGTGGCGGTTTCCACATTATCGAGCCAGCGGATGCTTTCCTTCTCGGCAATAAGAACGCGCGTGGGGTTGATCTTTTTCTTCTGCGCATTCGTGCCCTTGAATGTCGCGCGTGTCCAGAGCTTGACTGCGGCAAGCCCCAGCGGCAATCCATCACGTGTCATGGCCAAACTTGAATGCATGAGAACGCCACAGACCTTGTGCGAGCGCAGCCTGCCTTTCTTGTCTCTGCCACTGTTGACACTCTTGGTATAACCAATCCGCTCCGGATGTTCACGGTGATAGGTGAACTCGGTTGTGTCATGCAGCACCAGGATTTGGCCGTCCGTTGCGCAAAAGCGCCCTGCAGTGGATTGCAGGTGTCCCTGCAGAATCTCCCCTTCACACACATCGCTGTTGGCAAAGAAGCGATATGCCGCCTTGGTATTGGCCCAGTCCTGAAAGGCAGCAGGAATGCTCGAGCCTATTGCCTTGCCCATGCCGCGTACCATCAACAGAAAGCGTTTCCCAAGGCGGGCATCCTTGAACTGCGAACCAGCGCATTCGCGCATGGCCCAATCACCAATACCCTCGGATCCAGTACCACATAAAACCTCAGAAGCAATTGTCATCCAGCACCTCCACGCGAATCAGGTGCTCTGCAATGAATCACAAGTGATTCCTTTGATTCAAGTTTCTAAAGTCAGCGCAACGCCCAACCACCGCCGAATTTGTGGGTAATTAAAA
>JAYVXY010000201.1:0-13495 GCA_043784785.1 Aestuariivirga sp.
CCTCGAAACACAGGCGAAACGTTTGAATGAGTGGTTCTTGGGTCCTGGTGCTGCACAAGATGATGCCCGGACAGGCCTCCGCCAAATGATCGCTTTACATCATAAAGCCGTCACACTCGATCGTGAGTTGAAGGCCGCAGAAGCGGCTTTTGCCCACGAACCCACGGAGGATAATCAAGCTGCGCTGATCGCATTGCGCGATCAATTAATCTCGGCCCTCGGTTCCGAAGCCCATGTTGATGGCTTTGGTGTCGCTTCAGGCCGGGCGAGTAATCAGGATAATTGAGCCACCCGCTCAATTATGGTTAATCGGCAATTAATGGTCACGCCGCTAGTTTGCCCCGAATCAGTTTATGCGTCGGATCTCATCCGGCGGTTATTTGAAGGAATTGCATTTAATGGCTCGCACACCTATCCGCCCGCCTTCCAAACCCGAAGTTGATCCGGCTACACCGCCTGAAGAAGGCGAAGCCCCGGAAGCTGCGGCCGATGGAGATGGGCCGGTTCTTGATTTAAACGATGCTGCCGTCAAACGCCTGATCAAGCTGGCCAAGGCGCGTGGCTATGTTACGCTTGACGAACTCAATGCCGTGTTGCCTTCAGAGGAAGTGACATCCGATCAGATTGAAGACATTTATTCGATGCTGGCCGAGATGGGCATCACGGTTGTCGAGAGCGAAGAAGAAACCGAAAACGTCGCTGCCAAAGTAGAAGAAGTCGAAAGCGGCGAAACCGCTTTGATGAAGGTGGATGCGCCAAAGCCACCGGCTGACCGCACCGATGACCCCGTGCGCATGTACTTACGCGAAATGGGTGCGGTTGAGCTGCTTTCCCGCGAAGGCGAAATTGCAATTGCCAAGCGCATTGAGGCTGGCCGTGAAGCCATGATTTCTGGCCTGTGCGAAAGCCCGCTCACGTTCCAAGCGATTATCATTTGGCGCGATGAGTTGAACGAAGGCAAGATTTTGCTGCGCGACATTATCGATCTGGAAGCCACTTACGCCGGCCCTGATGCCAAGCAAAACCAATCCGTGCAAACACCGATGCCCTATGTTCCGCCGAAGGAAGAGGTGCGCAAGCAGGCTGAGTTGAAGCGCGCCGAGGCTTCAAAGCAAGAATCGCGCCGCACACCACCGCCGCGCCGCGGAGGCGATGATGACTTCTCCGACGTTCTGAGTCCGGAAGATTTCGACAAGCCGAATGTTGAAGATGAAGAAGACGACGAGGGCGATGACCTCGGCGTATCTTTGTCGGCGATGGAAATGGAACTCAAGCCAAAAGTGCTTGAAGTGTTCGACGAGATCGCACGACTTTATAAATCCTTGCGCAAATTGCAAGACCAGGAAGTGCAGGAAGGCGAGGGGTTATCTCCTTCCCAAGAGCGCCGTTACCGCAAGCTGCGCGATGATATCATCACCAATGTAAAATCGCTCTCGCTCAACAATGCGCGTATCGAAGCGTTGGTTGAACAGCTTTATGACATTGCCAAGCGCTTGAACATTCTGGAAGGCCGCCTGATGCGCCTTGCCGAAACCTATAAAGTGCCGCGTGATGAATTCTTACGTGAATATCAGTCGAATGAACTCGATCCTGAGTGGTTGAAGCGCGTTGGCCGCCTGACCAAGCATGGCTGGAAGAAGTTTGTGAATGACGAAAAAGAATCCATCAAGGTGATCCGCGATGAGATTTTTGAACTCGCTTCAGCAACCGGTTTGCAGATCACCGAATATCGCAAGATCGTCGGCATGGTGCAAAAGGGCGAGCGCGAAGCCCGCATTGCCAAGAAGGAAATGGTTGAGGCCAATTTGCGTCTCGTTATTTCCATCGCCAAGAAATACACGAACCGCGGTTTGCAATTCCTGGATTTGATTCAGGAAGGCAATATCGGTTTGATGAAGGCGGTTGATAAATTCGAATATCGCCGTGGCTATAAATTCTCGACCTATGCCACATGGTGGATCCGTCAGGCGATCACGCGCTCAATTGCCGACCAAGCCCGCACCATCCGTATTCCCGTGCACATGATTGAAACCATCAACAAGATCGTGCGCACCTCGCGCCAAATGATGCATGAAATTGGCCGCGAGCCTACGCCAGAAGAAATGGCCGAAAAACTTTCCATGCCGCTCGAAAAAGTGCGCAAGGTGATGAAGATCGCCAAGGAACCGATCAGCCTTGAAACGCCTGTGGGTGATGAAGAAGATTCTCACTTGGGTGATTTTATCGAAGACAAGGGCGCCATCTTGCCGATCGATGCCGCCATTCAAGCCAACTTACGCGAAACCACCACGCGCGTTCTGGCCTCGCTCACGCCACGCGAAGAACGCGTTCTCCGCATGCGCTTCGGCATCGGCATGAACACCGATCACACGCTGGAAGAAGTGGGCCAACAGTTCAGCGTAACGCGCGAGCGGATCAGGCAGATTGAGGCGAAGGCGCTGCGGAAGCTGAAGCATCCGAGCAGGAGCAGGAAGTTGCGGAGTTTCCTTGACAACTAGGTATAACATCCTATACAACTTATTTGGTTTTGTCGGATTTATGAAATGGTGAAATACGAAAATTTAGCTAACCCTCCTATCCAAGAGGCACTGATCGATTTTCGGGTTCGTCTTCGTTCGTCGTCAAAAGATGATTTTGCCAAGTTGAGCGCGGTGCTTTCTGATAGATATCAAGAAGGCAAAGAGATACTGCTATTTAATGCAACTTTCAATTTGAAAGATGGCCAAGCGTCGTCGGATCATCAGTCTAACTTCGTCGGATTTAGGTTTGAATCCAAAGCCAATAATTTTGTTTTTCAAGCACAATCTGAGGGATTTACACTTAGCAAATTGAAGCCTTATCGAGATTGGATTGAGTTGCTTGCTGAAGCGAAGCGGGTTTGGGCAATTTATCGTGAACTACTTAACCCGTTGTCTGTCGAAAGGATTGCATGCAGATATATTAATCGTTTTGAGGCTGATTCGAATGTATTCGACTTCAGCGATTACTTTACGGCGCCCCCTGAAGTTCCAAAAATCCTTCCTCAAGGAGTAAGTAGATATTTGTTACAACTCGAAGTGCCTGCACCGAATGCAGATGCTACTGTTGTGGTCACGCAAGCTTTGGAAGGTGTAACAAGTGCACCCGCAGCATTTGTTCTTGATATTGATGTATTCAAAGTGAAGTCATATGAGATGCAAGACGAAGCTTGGTGGGATGATTTGGAGCAACTTCGTGACCTGAAGAATCAATTTTTCTTTGAGAGTTTGACAAAGAAGACAAAGGATATGTTCAAATGAGCCAACCTGCCGTAGCGTTATTCGGAGTATCAAGTCGTTTTATTTCGACTTCTCGCGGTATTAGCGATTCCGCTCAAGTAGTTAACTCTATTGCACTGCGGTATGAAGAGCGGCAGCTGAATACTGGTCTGGCAAGAATTACTCTGGATAAGACGTTTGACAATCTTGATGAAATTAGCAGAGATTGTAGTAAGCCAAATTGGGGTGGTGAAGATGAGAAACCTTTGTCCGGTTCAGCATTGGCTGACGCGAAAGCCTTCTTGAGTTCGTTGCCGCGGAAATATCAATCTCCAGATATCATACCTGAACCGAGTGGGGCCATCGCATTTGAGTGGCGTTCAGGCTTTTTCCGATCGTTGATTGTAAGTTTTGTCGGAGGGCAGCGTGTTGAGTATTCTTCACTCGCTGGTCGTTCAAAAGCGAGCTTTGGCTTTTTGGCTTTTTATGGGTTAATTCCGTTGGAGATTATTCGACACTTGAAAGAGGTGGAAATTGCCAATGCAGTTTCCTGATCCTGTCACTGTAGCTGAACCACTTTCACGCTATCTGCTTGAAAAAACCAAGTTCAGTTCTGAAAACAGGCGTGTCAAGTTTTCTGCATTTATGCCTGCTAATGACAACATCTTATCTGTTTTTAGAACATGTGATCTTTCAAAAGAAGAAATAATTGAGTTGGGAGAAACTTACGTCGCTAGACCACAAAACAGAACCGTCTTAGCCTACGCTGTCATTGTGGCAGATGAATTTATTAAATCCGGGTTGACTCTTACGGCGACTGCAGAACCACACCCAAGGCATGTAGATGTAGAAGGATGGACAGAGTCGGTATTGAACAAGGCGCGGGCTCATGTTTTGGCCGAAATAGCACGACTGGAATTGAAGTAGACATCAGTTTGTTTGAATCTTGGGTCTGATTCTTCGGTTATTCGCCCGCACATCTATTTGACCAACTGAGCTATGTGATCTTATGAAATCTGCAGGCTGTTTTCTCGTTCGTCGAAGAATTAGGGAGATTCAAGATTCAAACTGAGCAGCTTCCAAACGGTCTTCGCCGCCCTCCCATCAATCCTGCCCGCAACCCGCACCAACCGCTCCGGTTCAATCGTTGCTATCTTGCTCGGCCTGATGAGGGAGGCGGCGGGTAATCCGGTTTTTGTGTTAGCTGCCACCGCAATGTCATCCGGCTTTGCTGGATTTGTGGCGCTGGTGATCATCACCACCCACAACAGTCCATGTTTTTTGTTGAAGGCGTTGGATGAAACCACGAGGGCCGGGCGGCGCTTTTCAGCGAGTTGATCGGAATAGGGGAATGGCACGACTACGATGTCGAATTGCTTTGGAGCTAAGTCAGAGCTTGCCATAGGCTTTTTCGTCGGCTTCGCTCGACCATTCGCTGAATATTGCGAAGGGGTCATCCTCCACCTGTGAGCTGGCCTTCTCGATCACTATGCCTTTATCCGTTGTGGAGTAACGCAGGCGATCACCCGGCTTTAACCCAAGCTTTTCGCGCACCTCGCGCGGGATGACCGTTTGGCTTTTCGATGTGACTTTCGAGAATACAATACTCATAAATGTAAGATGTCTTACCGTCTTACTTTTGTCAAGGTGCGTTTATATGAGGGCTTCGATTAACCTGCCTTTTAATTCATGCTAGTCTGGCGTGAATCAACAGGAAACCCAGCCCATGTCCACACGTCTCCCCACCTATTTCATCTCTCACGGCGGTGGGCCTTGGCCTTGGTTGCCGGATATGCGCAAGATGATGCATTCGCTGGAGGTTTCTCTGGCCAATATGCCGAAGGAAATTGCGCAAGTGCCCAAAGCGATCCTGATGGTTTCAGGCCATTGGGAGCAGGATGATTTTGCGGTCATGGCTTCGCCGGCACCGGGCATGGTTTATGATTATGGCGGCTTTCCGGCTTTCACTTATCAGATCAAATATGCCGCCCCCGGTGCGCCCAAAATTGCCGAGCGTGCCGCGCAATTGCTGAAGGCCGCAGGCTTGCCCACGCATCTTGATCACACACGCGGCTTTGATCATGGCGTATTTGCGCCCATGCAGGTGATGTATCCGGAGGCTAATATTCCACTGCTGCAGGTGGCTATTCAGCACAGTTACGATCCTGCGGCCCATTTGGCGCTTGGCCGGGCCTTTGGCGCCGTTGCGCGATGAAGGGGTTTTGATCGTCGGCAGCGGCCTCAGCTATCATAATTTGCGCCTGTTTGGCCCTGGTGCCAAGGCGCCGTCAGCGGCGTTTGATGCGTGGCTGAATGAAGCGGTGATGAGCGAGCCCAAAAAGCGCGAGGCATTATTGCTTGATTGGGAAAAAGCGCCTTCTGCGCGCATCTGCCATCCCCAGGAAGATCATCTCATTCCGTTGATGGCCGCCGTGGGTGCTGCGGAAAATGAGAAGGCAACACGGGTTTATCATGATACAAACGTGTTCGGTGGTGTCACGGCATCAAGCTATCGTTTTGGGTGAGGGATAAATGGGCTGGTTGAAAAAATTGTTCGGGGGTGCTGGCGCAAGTGAGACGGCCGTGGCCAAGAGCGTTGAATATAAAGGCTTCACCATCGAAGCGCGGCCCTACAAGGATGGCGGGCAGTTTCAATTGGCGGGTGAGATTTTGAAAGATGGCAAGTCTTACCGTTTTGTGCGCGCTGATAAGTTTACCGATAAGGACGAGGCCGCTGATATCGCCATCTCCAAGGGGCAGCTGATCATCGATCAACAAGGCGAAAGCATTTTCAAATCATGAATCGTAGATCGGTCTTGATGAAGCGCTTATGGCGCAATGCGCTGTGGGCGCTTGGCGTCATTGTTATAGCCCTTGCTGTGGGCATCATTGGCTATGCTTATTTCGGCAATATGGATCTGATCAAAGCCTTCGCCAATGCCTCGATGATCCTGTCTGGCATGGGGCCGCTTGATCTGATGCCAACGAAAGCTGGCCAATTGTTTGAAGGCTTCTATGCCTTGGCCAGCGGCTTGTTGTTTTTTGCCGTCGCTGGTTTTGCCTTGGCCCCAGCTTTGCACCACATCTTGCGGAGTTTTCATTTGGAAGATGAAGAGGCCAGGCAAACTGCGAAACCGCCAACCAAGCACTGATTATTTCTGCCCGATCACATAATTAAAGCTGATACTAATACGCAGCCCGTTTGCCTTGTTGAGCGGCACTTCATGGCGCAGCCAGCTTTCCCACAACAGCACGGTTCCTTCTTGCGGCGTCTCGCTGATGTGGTGTTTGAATTCGCGTGGTGCTGATGCCTTGCGCGGTGGTGCTGCCATCATTTGCGGGTGGCGCGGGTCTTCAAACACGATCGGCCCAGCGCCGGGTGGCACAGCCACATAATAAGTACCGCTGATCACCGAATTGGTGTGGATGTGTGACGTGTGGCTGCCACCTTCCGGCATCACATTCACCCAGAGTGAATCGCAAACCGGCTTGCCACCGCGAATATCCCAATGTAATTCCTTGGTAAATTCGGCTGCATGCTTGTCCAAAATTTTCATCAGACGGGCGATGGCTGGAACATGCTCGGCCAGATCGGTTTGTGTCGCAAAGGACGTATATCCCGGATAACCATGTTTTTCACACCAGCGCTGGCCCGCAACATCCTCTGCCGCCAAGTTCAAGGCGGCATCATGCAGCTGCATATTCAGGCGTTGCGGCTCTGGCAATTCGGCGCGGTAGAGAAGTGTTGGGAACAGGAATTGAATGTTGTTCATGGATTTTCATAACTTGTAACATCGGCAATAACAACGGTGAGGTTGAAGCGGCCGCGGTTTTGCGCCAAATACAATCTCATTCAAGGATGATCCCATGCCACGCACCATTACAGTCGCTGCCGCTCAATATAATCTCGATGAGTTTGCTGATCTTGCTGCATATCGCAATAAAATCACGCGCTGGGTTGAAAACGCAGTGGCCAAGGGTGCCGAGCTTTTGGTGTTTCCCGAATATGGCGCGATGGAGCTTTGCAGCATTGGTGCGAGAGGCATGGATTTGGAAATCAGCAAGCAGGTTGTTTCCGACTATTATGATGAAGTCACCGTCTTGCATCAAAACCTGGCCAAGCGTTTTGGCATCACCATTGTTGCCGGCAGCGGGCCATATGTAGGGCAGGGTAAAACGTGCAACGTCGCGCAAGTGTTTGGGCCAAAGGGTGCGGTTGAAAGCTTTACCAAGATTATGCCGACACCCGGCGAGCGCGAAATGTGGAACATCAAGGGCGGGCGCGAACTTAAAGTGTTTGATATTGGCAAAGTGAAATTTGGTTTGGTCATTTGCTATGATATTGAATTTCCGCTTTTGTCGCGCGCGCTGGCCGAAGCTGGTGCTGAAATCATCCTGGCACCGTCCGACACGGAAACCGAATGGGGCTATCACCGCGTGCGCACCGGGGCCATGGCGCGGGCGTTGGAAAATCAGGTTTATACGGTTCATGCGCCCTTGATCGGTGATGCGCCATTTTGCACAGCAACGGCCAATAATTATGGTGCGGCCGGAATATACGCGCCATCAGACAAGGGATTCTTGCCTGGTGGCATTGTGGCCATGGGGGGCGCCAATGTGCCCAGCTGGCTGGTGGCCAAGCTCGATCTTGATGAAATGAAGCAGCTGCGTGAATCGGGAAATGTCCACACCTTCAAACACTGGTCAGAACAACCCGGCGCTGGTCCATTGCCCGCGGCTCGTGTAATAAATCTGGCGAATTAAAAGGGAAACAAATGCCACTGCCCACACATCTTCTGGATGGTTATGCAAGGTTTCGTTCTGGTCGTTATGCGGCTGAGGCAAATCGTTATGAGCGTCTCGGTGCAGGTTCACAAACGCCAAAGCTGATGATCATTGCTTGCTGTGATTCGCGTGCCGCACCTGAAACAATTTTTGACGCAGGGCCTGGCGAAATATTTGTGGCGCGCAACGTGGCCAATCTGGTTCCGGCCTATGCGCCTGATGGCAAACATCACTCCACCAGTGCGGCAATCGAGTTTGCGGTTTTGTCGCTTGGGGTGAAAGATATTGTGGTCATGGGTCATGGCCGTTGCGGTGGCATTCGCGCTGTTGTTGAAGGTGGTGATCCGCTTTCAGCTGGTGATTTTATTGGCAAATGGATGTCAGACGTGCGCGATGTGGCCGCTGGCGTGCGCCATGAACATGGCGAAGGTGAACATCTCAACACAATGGTGGAACGCGCTTCGGTCGAGCATTCGCTCGCCAATTTGCGAACCTTCCCGTGGCTGAGGATGCGTGAGAATAAGAAGGAACTGGGCATGCATGGTGCGTGGTTTGATATTGGGCTGGGTGAGCTTCATGTTTACGATAGCGCCGCACATAGTTGGAACCTTATTCAGGGATCATGATTTTTGCAGCCGGGAAAGATTTTGCCAGTTCCCTGCGCGCCGCAAACCCCGCCTCCAGGTCTGTGCAATTTATAATGCCTAGGCGAAAGCCACCAGGCGGCATGGGGTGCAGCTCATCTGCCTTCAATTCATGAAATGTGATCTGCAGGCTTTTTACGTGGGGCATGGCTCTGATCTTGGCTTGTGCCTCGATTGAAGGGTGCTGAAACGGCCCACCATGGCTGGCAAAAAGTGGTACAGAATAGCCTTCGACTTCATTGCTGTTGTTCAGATTCCAAGTGCCATTGGCATAAAGATTAACCAGCGCCTCCATCCAGCCCGGCCCATAAAGATCACACCATTGATCGGCAAAGCGCAGATGCGTCTCGATGATGTGTCCATCGATTGTTTCAAAATTCATCATGCCGGTATAGCCTCCCATATGGCGGCCCACCCATTCACTCAAGAAACTTTGCAGTTCAGGCATTGGCGCAGCGCAGATCACCCAATGCTTGAACATGCCCTCATGCCAAGAAAGACCAATGGCATGGCGACACCATTTGATTTCACCATTCACCAAGGCACAATCGGTTGAAACATGTTCGCCCTGAAAGAACTCCATCCACATATGGCCGGGCTTTGAATGGCGCTGATATTCAGCGTTCGAATATACCACGCTGCCGTTCAAACCCATGCCCTTCAGATTGATATTGGGTTTTGAAAAAACCGGAAAAAAATCGGGTGACGTTTCATGGTCGCCGCATCGGATAGCTTGGCTCTGTGCGATTTTGATCTTGTCATAGACCCAGCGAAATTGCGGATACCATTCCCAAGAATCCGGATCATCTGTGGAAATAAACACATCATCCGGACAGATGACAGCATCAAAATATTGAAACCGCCAAGGATCTCTTTCGCAAATCGGCATGACAGCAACCTACCAGAAGGCTGTTGCCATGCAATGTCACCATTAGGTCAATGGCACTCACATTTATTTGATTTCCCAAGCGATGTTCACGTCAACTGAGATCACTTGTGTGCCTTGAGCAATCGGAACCGGAGCTGCTTCAGCAGCCATCGCCTTGGCGCGGTTGAACATGATTGGTGGTTCTACAACACCGCTGTTTTCTGAAATTGAAACGATATTTCCTAAGCTGACTGAGGTTGCACCAGCATAAAGCTGTGCTTTATGGGTTGCGTCCTTCACGGCCAATTTGCGGGCTTCATCCATCGCTTCGTCAGGTTTGGATACTGAAAAGGAAATGCCATTGATCTGATTGGAACCAGATGAAACGGCTTTGTCCAACAAGGCACCCAAACCTGCAATTTTGTGCACTGTTACCGTTACGGTGTTGGATACATCATAACCCGTAACCTTTGGTGGTTGCCCCCCATTTTGGCCATAATCCAAACGCGGATTTACGGAGAAATTGGACGTCGCTACATCTTTCTCGTCAATATTTGCCGCCTTCAAACTCGCCATCAATTCGGTCATTGCTTTGGTATTGGCATCAAGCGCTGCGCGGGCGGTTTCGGCTGACGTGACCACACCCATCGTAATCATGGCCATATCAGGCACAGCGCGCACTTCGCCGTGGCCGATCAGTGAAATCACACGGTTCATCTTCACCTCATCTGCAAAAACTGGGTTAAGCCCATAGGCTGCTACTAAAACCATCGAAGCGAAGAACAACCTGACCATCAATAAATCTCCTTTGAACCGTTCATATAGGAATAAATTACGGCACAATTATGACATATAAAATTTATCTAAAAGGCGGTTCGTCGAAACTTCTCAATTTGCGCGAATGCAATCCGGCGCGACTGACGCGCAGTTTTTCAACCGATGCAAGTCCGATCATCAGATGTTCAGCCACGGCACGATCATAAAAAGCATTGGCGGCACCGGGCAACTTAATTTCGCCATGCAAAGGTTTGTCGGAAACGCAAAGCAATGTGCCATAGGGCACACGGAAGCGAAAACCTTGTGCGGCCAGCGTTCCAGATTCCATATCAACCGCAATGGCGCGTGAAAGATTGATGCGCTTTCTCTCTTGCGTCCAATGAAGTTCCCAGTTGCGATCATCATAGGTCACCACCGTGCCGGTGCGCAGGCGGGCTTTCAAAGCGTCTCCGGTTTCACCGGTCACCTCGGCTGCGGCATATTGCAGGGCCAATTGCACTTCAGCCAAAGCCGGAATTGGAATTTCTGGAGGCAGAACTGAATCCAAAATGTGATCTTGGCGTAAATAGGCATGGGCCAACACATAGTCGCCAATGCGTTGTGATTGGCGAAGCCCGCCGCAATGGCCAATCATCAACCAGCAATGTGGGCGAAGCACGGCCAAATGATCCGTCATGTTTTTGGCGTTGGAAGGGCCAACGCCAATATTGACCAGAGTTATGCCGCCTTCGCCATCATTGCGCGAAAGATGATAGGCTGGCATTTGATATTTGTGCCATTGGCTGCCCACCAACACGGTATCGATGGCGTCTTTGGTCATGCCGCGGGTAATGGTGCCACCGCCGGGCAGGTGTAAAGTCTCGTAAGGGCCTTCACCAGCGAGCTGATCAACGCCCCAGCGGATGAACTGGTCAACATAACGATGATAGTTGGTCAGGAGAATCCATGGCTGCACATTTTTCCAATGTGTGCCCGTGTAATGCTGCAGACGCTTTAGCGAATAATCAATGCGCACCGCATCAAACAAAGCCAACGGCAATGGCTCTCCAATGGATTGTTCCCATTTGCCATCAGCAATCTCGTCACCCACCAAAGCCAATTTGGGAATCGGGAAGTGCAAAGCCAATTCCGCTGCCGTCACATTGCCTTTGCCTAGATCATTGCCACTTTCGAGAACATAAGGATAAGGGATCTCTTGTGATGATATGCCCACTTCAATGCGCGCATCATAATCAGCAACAAGATGAATAAGCTGGGCCACAAGATAGCGCCGGAAATAGGCGGGCTGGGTGATTGTCGTCACATAGGTGCCCGGACCCTGAAATTTTGCGTAGGCTCTGGCGATCGAGGGTTGTAAGCCGTTGGCCGTATAAGTCACCCGCAGTTCAGGATAACAGAATGCGGCGCGCTGGGCTGCTGTTGGTGCGATGCGGCTTTCAAAATAAGTGTCCAAACTCGCTTTCAAAGCTTTGGTGGCCTTGGTGTGGAGTTCAATCAACTGCTCGACAGCAGATTCGGGAGAGAGGTTTTGGATTTTCATATTGAAGTTCTAGCATAGCTTTTAAAAATGATGTAGCCATGGCGCGAAACCTTTGGGGGCCTATAGCTCAATGGTTAGAGCTAGCGGCTCATAACCGCTTGGTTCCAGGTTCGAGTCCTGGTGGGCCCACCAAGGTGTTTTTGTCACTTTGATTTCCTTATGTTTTTTTGTTGATTTGCCCCGCGTAACTCAACGTGCGGGGCAATTGCGTTCTCGAATATTTCCAAAGCCGCGTCTGAACCAATCTCGGAATCAGCAGCTTTTGTATAGCGTGAAGCCTCTGAAAGTGTCTCGTGTCCGAGCGTTTGTTGAATGTGGCTAGCGCTAACACCAAGCTCTGCCAGGCGCGATGCGAGCGCCTTGCGAAGCCCGTGCGCACTGCAATGATGAAGTCCTGCCTCATCGCTCCATTCACGGAAAGCATTGCCAAAACCGTTTGCCGTGTAGGGCATCCCCCTATGGGTTTCCAAGAACGTCAAACCCCCTTTCGGTGTTGCCTCGATGATTGCCAATAGTGGCCCGATCATTTTTGTAGCCATGCGCTTCTTGGTTTTCTGCTGGACATAATGTAATCGTCCATCACGGATCATTTGCTTGCCAAAAGTCACCACGTCCGAGCGCCGCTGGCCCGTATATAGCAGTAGGGCCATCGCTAAGCGTGCCTTGGTGCCGATGGCGTGCGTGGTCTCATATTGGCGCACCTCATCGATTGTCCACGAATGAAAGCCTGTACCGCC
Organism: Aestuariivirga sp.; assembly: GCA_043784785.1. Taxonomy (GTDB): domain Bacteria; phylum Pseudomonadota; class Alphaproteobacteria; order Rhizobiales; family Aestuariivirgaceae; genus Aestuariivirga. The sequence continues at coordinate 12,588 of JAYVXY010000201.1, forward strand.
TTTGCGCAGATATGGCACGGTCCGGGCGGGGTTGACCTTCACCAACTCATAATCAAGGGCATAACTGAATACGTGACGCAAGGCCTTGATTAAATTTGTTGCAGCACCTGGGCGATCGGCCATGTCGTCACGGAATTTCAAAACATGGCGTCGCTCCATTTGCGCGTAGGGCTTGGCGCCATGCACCTTGGCGAATTTCTCCAAGATGTTTTGCCGTGTGCGCTGAGAAAGTGCGTTCAGATTCTTGAAAGTCACTGAACGATAATAGGCATTTACCAAAGTATCGAAGCTCTTGGGGTCTTTATTGTTCACTGGCAATTGCTTGCCGCCCTTTTCAGCAGCGGCATATGCGGCCATAAATTCTTCGCTTCCGACATCACCACGCAACCTGATTTTTTTGCCGTGCCTGCGATAGAAGTATCGAACCGTGCCAGACCGATCTCGATCAGTCATAACGTATTTGAGCCTGAGAAGTGCCATTTCTGCCTCCATTATGCCACTTCTCCTCTGTCCCAAGGGTTGGCGGTTTCCTTAGAAGGCAGATCATCAAAGGCAAAGTCAAGTTCCTGCCGATCCCATATCCGGCACGCATCGACAGTTTTGGGCGACGGCATCCGACCATCACGCACCATTTCATCGAATTTGGTAGCCCCGACACCGACATAAAGAGCCGCCTGTTCACGGCGCAAACCGCGTGGCGTAATCAGTCCTCGGATGACTTGCATTATCGCGGCTCTTGGCATTTACGCTCTCGTGTGGGGTGTGGCTGGTGCAGAGAATTCTCTGTTTCAGAGTTATCATCTGGATTTGTCTGCGTTGCGAACTCATAAGGTGGTCGGAGCCGCAGAATTCCTTGGGCCACAAGATCGGCGATTTCGCTCAAGGGATCGTTGTTCGATAAATTCTGT
>JAYVXY010000202.1:0-13378 GCA_043784785.1 Aestuariivirga sp.
GCGCCTGACGAAATTTTCAATGATGTCAAAAGCGCAACCGGGGTAACGTCTGGCTATCAACATCTTTCAACAAATTCGCAATCAGAAGATTTTCAGCGCGGTACGGCGATCCACCGTTTCTTGCAGGACATCCCCAATATTGCCCCAGAAAATCAGAGGAGCTTTGCTTTGCGCCAGGCAAAACGCTTCAATTTGACCGAGCAGGAGGCACTGTCGCTCGTGGCGCTCACCAATTCGCCGTTATTGGCTCCATTTCTGGGTGCCAACAGTGCTGCGGAAGTTGAAATATCGGGCCAACTTGAAAATGGCCAATTCATTATCGGTCGCATCGACCGTATGGTCAAAAATCAAACCGAAATTCTGCTGCTCGACTATAAGTCTGACCGTTTCGTTCCCGAATCGAGCAGATTTGATCACCCTTATGTCCGGCAACTCTCGATCTATGCAGGGTTATTGGGTGCAGCCTACCCCGACCATATTATCAAAGCTGCATTGCTCTGGACGCAAGGGCCGAAATTGGAATGGATTTCTTCGGATATTTTGGCACGCGCTCGTGAAAAGACTTGATCCTATAGCATCTTGACCTTGGAGGTGATCGTCACTACCTCTGTTACAGAAACGAATTGGAGAAACCTCATGTCCACCCATAAAGTTACCGATGCCAGCTTTGAAGCTGATGTACTCAATTCCACCACGCCAGTTGTGGTTGATTTTTGGGCGGAATGGTGCGGTCCGTGCAAAATGATCGGCCCGTCACTGGAAGAGATTGCCAAGGAACTCGGCCCTAAGGCCAAGATCGTGAAAATCAACATCGATGAAAACCCAGGTACTCCATCCAAATTTGGTGTGCGCGGCATTCCTACTCTGATGGTATTCAAAGGCGGAAAACTCGCGGCAACCAAAGTTGGCGCGCTGCCTAAGAGCCAACTGCAGAGCTGGATTGAATCATCGATCTAACGCTTGGCGGCCCCACTCAAGGCCGACATGGTTTCACCGCTCTGTGCCGCGAGAACATGTCCCGCCAGATAGAGCGAACCGCAAATCACAATTCTCGGAGCAGGGTGCAAACGAGCCGCCTGCTCCAAAGCTTTTTCGAGTGATGTTGCAGAAGACGAGGCAACACCATTCTGCTCGGCAATCAAAGCCAGTTCATCAGCTGCAATCGTGTTGATCTCACCAGGAATGGCAATGGTGATCACGCGTTCCGCCACAGCTTTGAAATTTGCGATAAACGCCCCCGGATGCTTGGTGTTCAACATGCCCCAAATCATGATCAATGGTTTTGGATTTTTGGCATTCAAATCTTTCAGCGTTTGCGCCAATACCACTCCGGCTGGCCCATTGTGCCCGCCGTCCAGCCAAAGCTCTGCATCTTTGGAAATAAGCGTGTTGAGATGACCATCAGTTAAGTGCTGCATCCGTGCAGGCCAGGTGACACTTCGTAACCCCGCTTCAATGGCCGAATCTGTGATCCGCGCATCATTCAAAGCGCGAATTGCTGCAATGGCATTGCCGGCATTGTCAATTTGGTGTGGACCTTGAAGGGCAGGCAACGGCAAATCGAGCAACCCATTTTCATCTTGAAACACCAGTCGCCCATGCTGCGTGAAACTCTGCCAATCCTGATTAGCGATTTTTAGGGGCGCACCAACTTTCTCGGCCACCCTTTCAATCTGATCTCTCACATCAACAGATTGGGCAGCAACAATGCCGATCGACCCACGCTTCAAAATGCCGGCCTTTTCGCGCGCAATCTCTTCAATCGTTTCGCCAAGATATTGCTGATGATCCAACCCAATTGACGTGATCACACACACCGCCGGATGATCAATCACATTTGTCGCATCCAGTCTTCCACCAAGCCCAACTTCCAAAATCAAATAATCAGCAGGTGTGCGACTGAAAGCCAGAAATGCAGCCGCCGTCGTGATTTCAAAAAATGTGATTGGATCAGAACCGTTAGCTGCTTCGCATTCTTCCAGAAGTACAGAAAGATCATTTTCTGAAATCAGTTCTCCTGCGACCCGAATGCGCTCGTGAAACTTCACCAAATGCGGTGAAGTATAACAATGCACTTTTAAACCTGCTGCTTCGAGAATCGCGCGGGCTATGGCCAAGGTCGATCCTTTCCCGTTGGTTCCAGCGATATGAATAACGGATGGCAGCTTTTTTTCAGGGCTGCCCAGCCGCTCCAAAATCCGCCACATGCGGTCCAGTGAAAGATCAATGATTTTAGGATGCAGCTCCAGCAGCCGCATCAATATGGCATCGCTTCTTGCCATTTTAAGCTGATATGGCGACCAAGGCACCAGCGGAAATTTCACGCGCAGTCACCTTCATTAACATGCGAGCGATCCTGCTAACCGTCGATTTCATCTCATGGCGATGCACAACACCGTCAACCATGCCATGCGCCAGCAGATATTCTGAACGTTGGAAACCTTCCGGCAATTTTTCTCGAATGGTCTGCTCAATCACGCGCTGACCAGCAAAACCGATAATCGCATTAGGCTCCGCTAAATGCACGTCACCCAGCATGGCATAGGAAGCCGTCACACCGCCGGTCGTCGGGTTGGTAAGAACCACGACATAAGGAAGACCTGCTTCACGAAGTTCTTGAACAGCAATCGTCGTGCGTGGCAACTGCATAAGCGAAAGAATGCCCTCCTGCATGCGCGCACCGCCAGAGGCCACAAAAATCACAAATGGACATGACTTGGTAACAGCCATTCGCATCGCCGCGATGATCGCGTCACCTGCCGCCATGCCGAGCGAGCCACCGATAAAACCCATATCTTGGACAGCAACGACCATGGCCTGTTCATTGACTTGGCCATAACCAGCCTGAATAGAATCATCTACACCGGTTTTTGACTTGGCATCTTTCAGACGATCAACATAACGCTTCTCATCTTTGAACTTCAAAGGGTCAACAGCAACCGCAGGGCCTGAAATCTTTTCAAACTCACCACCATCAAACATTGTCGTCAAACGCAAGGCCGCAGGCATGCGGTGATGATGATTGGAACCCGGAAATACAAATTGATTGGCTTCCAAGTCTTTGTAAAAAACCATTTGGCCTGAATCAGGATCCTTGATCCACATGTTTTCTGGCACTTCGCGCTTCACGGCACCCAAAATGCTGCGAATGCGCGGGCGAACGAAATTCTTGATCCAGTTCATATTAAGCTCTTACACCCTTCGCAATTTCGGTAACCAAGGCATGAACCGCCTTTGGTGTTTTAGCAGTAGGCCGACCTTGCTTGTTTAAACTTTTCTCAACAGCGCTAACCAAAGCTGAACCGACCACAACACCATCGGCATCCTTGGCAATCACACGGGCCTGCTCGGCGGTCTTCACACCGAACCCAACACAGATGGGAAGCGATGTATGCTTGCGCAAGCGGTTCACGTTCTGCTTCACACTCTTCAAATCAGGCGCTTTTGTGCCGGTAATGCCGAGAACGGAAACATAATAGACAAAGCCGCTGGTATTTTGGAACACTTTTGGCGCACGCGCATCATCCGTTGTTGGCGTCGCAAGCCGAATAAAATTCAAGCCTGCTTCCATCGCTGGAATACAAAGCTCGTCATCTTCTTCAGGCGGCAGATCAACAATGATCAAACCATCAGCCCCGGCCTTCTTGGCATCAACCAGAAATTTCTCAACGCCATAAACATAGATCGGATTGTAATAACCCATGAGCACAACAGGGGTATCTGTGTCGCCAGCGCGAAAGGCTTTGAGCATTTTTAAAGTCTTCTTCATCGTCTGGCCGCCAGCCAAAGCGCGAAGCCCACCTGCCTGAATGGCCGGGCCATCCGCCATCGGATCCGTAAACGGCATGCCCATCTCAATGACGTCCGCACCTGCATTGGGCAGGCCCCGAATAATTTTCAATGATGTCTCATAATCAGGATCACCCGCAGTCACGAATGTAACCAGAGCAGCGCGGCCCTCTTCCTTTAACGCTGCAAAGCGGCGGTCAATACGGGTGCTCACAGCTTCACTCCCAAAATATCAGCAACAGTAAAAATATCCTTGTCGCCACGGCCGCACATATTCATCACCATCAAATGTTCTTTCGGTAATTTCGGCGCAATCTTCATCACATGGGCCAGCGCGTGTGATGGCTCAAGTGCGGGTATGATGCCTTCTAGCTTGCAGCACAGTTGGAAAGCTTCAAGCGCTTCCTTGTCAGTAGCTGAAACATATTGCACGCGCTTCATATCATGAAGCCAGGCATGTTCAGGCCCGATGCCCGGATAATCAAGGCCAGCGGAAATTGAATGGCCTTCGGTAATTTGGCCATCATCATCCATCAATAAATAAGTGCGGTTGCCATGGAGAATGCCGGGCCTGCCGCCCGTAATCGAGGCGGCATGTTTCTTCTTCAGGCCATGGCCCGCCGCTTCAACACCAATAATCTCAACTGAAGCATCATCCAGAAACGGATGGAACAAGCCCATGGCATTTGAACCACCGCCGATGGCGGCTACCAGTGAATCCGGCAAGCGGCCTTCGCGCTTTTGCATTTGCTCTTTGGTTTCGCGGCCAATCACCGATTGGAAATCACGCACCATTTCAGGATAAGGATGAGGTCCAGCCACCGTGCCAATGCAATAGAATGTATCTTCAACATTGGCCACCCAATCGCGCAGCGCCTCATTCAGAGCATCCTTCAAAGTGCGTGAGCCCGATTTTGCCGGAACCACCTTGGCCCCCAACAACATCATGCGAAACACATTGGGCTTCTGGCGTTCAATATCCACTTCACCCATATAGACAATGCACTCTAGGCCAAACCGCGCACAAGCCGTGGCCGTGGCCACACCATGTTGGCCAGCACCGGTTTCAGCAATAATGCGCTTCTTGCCCATGCGCCGCGCCAGCAAAATCTGCCCCATCACATTGTTGATCTTATGGGCACCCGTGTGGTTTAACTCATCGCGCTTGAAATAGATCTTCGCTCCACCCAAATGCTCAGTCATCCGCTCGGCAAAATAAAGTGGGCTGGGCCTGCCCACATAATGTTCCAGAAAATCATCAAGCTCAGCTTGGAAGGAAGGATCGGCTTTCGCGTCCTTATAGGCCTGCTCCAATTGCAAAATCAGTGGCATCAAGGTTTCGGCCACAAAACGGCCGCCATAAATGCCAAACAGGCCTTTCTCGTCAGGGCCGGTGCGATAGGAATTCGGAATTGCAGTCATGATCTTTCCTTGAAATCTAAATTGGTTCTAGCCGCTGAGCTTGGCCTGCTCAATGAATTTCCGAATAAGTGCTGTATCCTTAATGCCGGGGGACGATTCAACGCCGGATGACACATCCACAATCGGCGCACCCGTAACCCGAATGGCTTCGGCCACATTCTCTGGGTTCAAGCCGCCAGACAGCATGAATTGGCCTTTGCTGCCGTTCAACAACGTCCAATCGAATGAAACGCCATTGCCACCGGGCAAAGCATTTTTCAAAGTCTCTGGTGCTTTGGCATCAAACAAAATCAGTTCAGCCTTGCCGTCATAGCTTTGGGCTTTGGCAACATCCTCAGCCTCCCGAACGGCAAGGGCTTTGATCACCTTTACGCCCGTCAACTTGGCAATTTCCGAAACGCGGGCTGGTGTTTCATTGCCATGGGCTTGAAAGAAATCGGGCCGCACCCGCTTGGTGATCAGCCGCAATAATTTATCATCCGCATCGACCACAAGCGCCACAACGGTCGCCTTGCCCTTAGCCATCTTGGCCAAAGCCGCAGCTTGTTCAACATTCACATTGCGTGGGGATTTGGCAAAAAATACCAAGCCCACCATATCAGCGCCAGCTTCCAAAGCAGCGTGCATGGTGATGGGTTCCGAAAGCCCGCAAATTTTAACAACGGTCATTATAGCAAACTCTGCAAAATATTTTGTGCCGCTAATGCCGTATCAGCCGCCCCGGTAATCGCCCGCCCGATCACCAGAATATCAGCACCAGCATCGACCGCCGATTTCGGCGTGGCCACGCGCTTTTGATCGTGGGCCGATGAATCGACCGGACGAATGCCCGGAACCACAGTCAAGAATTTACGCGGCAATTTGCTGCGAATGTTTTGCAAATCCAGCGGGCTGCACACCACACCATCAAGTCCTGCTTGATAGGTCAATTCTGCCAGCGCCAACGCCTGATCATCTGTCGTTTTATCGTGCGCGAAACCGGTGGCCCAAAGATCTTCATTGGAAAGCGAGGTCAGAATGGTGACAGCAATCAGCTTGGTTTCTGGTCCCACCGCATCGCGCGCCGCCTTCATCATATCAAGCCCGCCTGTGGCGTGAACATTGGTGATGGCAGGTGCGGGCGCTAATTTGAGAAGCGATTGCAAACCTTGGCGCACTGTGTTTGGAATATCATGCAGCTTCATATCCAGAAAAATCGGAATACCCTGTGCACCCAAGGCCTCATAGCCCTTAGCGCCATGGGCATAGAAAAATTCCATGCCGATTTTCAACATGCCGATATGGCCATGAAGCAGCTTTGCTAATTCAAGTGCACGGGCAAGTTCGGACGTGTCCAAAGCTACACAAATTGGGTTTTTGAAACTCATGCAAATTGAACTAGCGCGAAAAGCTCAGCTACGCAAATGCACCAAACTTGCGGCCGCCAAATCCTCCAGCGCCGTGCCAACGGATTTGAACAAGGTGATTTCCGCTTCAGTTTTGCGGCCATAAGCATGGCCACGACAGAGCTCAAACAAATCGCCCTGTATATTCCTAAAATCAAACGCACCCTCCGACTGGGCCTGAATCAAATCTCCGGCTTCGGCCAAGACCCCGTCACGGGTATCAACAAAAACCCGGGAACGATGAACCGTTTCGCCATCCACCTCACGCATGGTTGGTTTAAACGCGCCAGCCAAATCCACATGGGTGCCGGGTTTCAGCCAAGCGCCCTTGACGATTGCGGCACTGGAACTTGTGATGCATGAGATGATATCAGCTCGCCCCATGGCAGATTGCAAATCCGTAACCACTTCAGCCTCAAACCCATCAGCGTGAAGTTCCGCCACCAAGCGCTTTGATTTTTCTAGCGTGCGATTGAAAACCAGAACGGTTTTGATCGGACGGACGGCGGCATGCGCCAAGGCAAAATGTAAGGCCAGCGCACCAGCCCCGACAATCAAAAGCGTGGATGAATCCTTTCGCGACAAATAATCCGAGGCCAATGCTGAAGCCGCCGCAGTACGCCTGCGCGTCAGCTCCGTGCCGTCCATCATGCATACCGGGGTTCCGGTTTTATTGTCGATCAGCAAATAGGCGGCCTGAACGGTGGGGAAACCCAATGCCGCATTATCAGTTTTCACCGTAGTGGTTTTAAGCCCGGTGAATTCAGCACCCCAAGCCGGCATCAAAAGCAATGTGGTTGTGGGTGTTGTTTCATGGTGGTGGCGCACGGGCGTTTGAATGTTGGCACAAAACCCTTCGCGTAAGGCTTCAACCATATCCCGGTAGGAAACCAGCCGTGCCAGTTCCTCAGCAGAAATCCATTTCATGGGCCAATGCCAATAAAGGGTGAAAGTTCAGTTGAGCTTGGAACTGCGGCTGGATTTTTTGCGACATCTAATTCGCTTTGCAGGCTTGCAATCTCGCGGGCTCGTTCGCGCGCCAATTTGCGGTGCCTGCCTTGTGCAATCCAGCAAGCCATCCAGCCCACAAAAATTCCGATGAACACACCAAAAACAAACAGGGCCCACAACGGCATGCTGACACTCAAGACCGGGGATTCTGAAGAAAATGGATCAAGCGACAAAGTCGTCCACTGCCGGTTTGCCACAGCAAAAACGACCACCACCAAGGCAATGGGCAGGCCAATGATCCAGCGGAGAATGCGGCGCAAGTTTAGGCCTTTTCTTTGGCAACAGTGCCATTCAGCCGCGCGCGAAGTTCCTTGCCGGTCTTGAAAAACGGCACGCGCTTGGGCGTTACTTCAACGCTCTCGCCAGTGCGTGGGTTGCGCCCTTGGCGGCCATCACGCTCTTTCACCGAAAAAGCCCCAAAGCCGCGCAATTCCACGCGAGAGCCCGTCTTCATCGAGTCAATAATTTCATCGAAAATTTTATTTACAATGCGTTCCACGTCGCGGTGATAAAGATGCGGGTTCTTATCAGCAATTTTTTGAACGAGCTCAGACTTGATCATGATTCTGTTGTCCGATTGAAAAAGGTTCAAACCTTATAAGCGCGCCAAAGGGATCGCGCAACATCAAGGATGATGCACATGAAAATCAAGACCGAAGCTTTGACCGAAGCCTACCCCTCCAGAACAACCAAATCCCGAGGTGCGAAATGTACACTAACGGTTTCTCCCACTTTTGGAGGTTGTTTGGCTGAGTGGTTGAACATGTCCATCGTGATATGCTGCTGGCCCAAGCCTGCCACAATGCGAAGAATCGAGCCCATGAATTTCAGCTCTTCAATTTTTACAGAAATATTATTGGCCTTTGAAGTGCCTTTGCCCATGGCAATGGCTTCAGGGCGAATAGCCAGTTTCACCTTTTGGCCAGCTGGTCCCGTTACGTCATGTTGAACCGTCACAGCTTGGCCATCAATGGTCAATTGCCTTGTTGATGCATTAACAATATCAGCTTCAAATTTAGTCAAACTGCCAACAAAGGTCGCAACGAAACTGGTCTTGGGCTGATTATAAATTTCAAATGGCGTGCCGTTCTGCTCAATACGTCCCTCACTCATCACCACCACGCGATCTGACATGGATAAAGCTTCTTCCTGATCATGAGTGACAAAGATTGTTGTGATGCCAAGCTTCTTTTGCACCGTGCGAATTTCCTCGCGCAGGGAAACACGAATTTTTGCATCAAGCGCTGAGAGGGGCTCGTCCAGCAACAGAATACGGGGGCTAATCGCCAAAGCGCGCGCCAGGGCCACGCGCTGTTGCTGGCCACCCGACATTTGATAGGGATAGCGATCAGCAAGATGTGGCAGCTTAATCAACTCAAGCATTTCTACCACGCGTGATTTAATTTCGCTGGCGGGCTTTCCAGCAATTTTTAAACCAAAGCCAACATTGTCATGCACCGTCATATTGGGAAACAGCGCATAGGCTTGAAACACCATGCCAACACCACGCTTGGCCGGGCTGAGATAAGTCATGTCTTGGCCATCAACGATAATCCGGCCACTGCTCGCCTGTTCAAACCCCGCCACCATACGCAGCACGGTGGTTTTGCCACAGCCTGAGGGGCCGAGCAGCGAGATAAATTCGCCGCGCTCAATGTTCAAATCCACTTCGCGTACAACTTGGTTTGCACCGAAATTTTTCTTCAGGTTTTTAATTTCAACAAAGCTCATTATTTTCCTCCGGCGGCTTTCCGGCCTGATGAGCCAGCCAGTTGTAAAAGGCCCATGCAGGCCCAGGTGATGGCAAAAGCGATAATGGCCAATGCCGCAGGTTCATAAGCGCGCTTGGCACCGATCAATTGCAGATAGGGGCCAAATGTCGGCCTGTTCAAAAGGCTGGCAAATGTAAATTCACCAATCACGGTTGCGAATGTCAAAAATGCCCCGCTGAGAATGGCTGATTTGATATTGGGCAAAATCACTTTGACCATGATGCTCGGCAGGCTGGCGCCCAAGCTTTCTGCAGCTTCAGTTAAAGTGGCCACATCAATGGTGCGAAGTCCGGTTTCCACAGCGCGGTACATATAGGGCAGTGAAAGTGCGACATAACCAAATGACAATAGCGTATCCGTGCCCAAAACCGTTTGTGTCAAAGGCAAAAACGATGAAGTATTATACATGCGCACATAGCCGAATACGATGATGATGGCGGGGATCACCAGCGGAAGAAGTGTTATAAACTCGACAACCGGGCGCAGCCTCGGCAAGCGCAGTTGCACGAAATAAGCCGTGGGCACCACCAGTAAAATGCCAATCACGATCGTGACCAAAGCCAGGATCATCGAATAGATAAAAGCCGATTGAAACAAAGGATCAGCCAGCACAATCGAATAGGCTTCAAAGCTATATTCGCCACGCTTCAAACGCAGCGAAAATTCGAATGTGGCGAGCAGTGGAACCAAAAAATAAAGCGCACCAAGCCCAACGATAATCCATGAACCAAAACTGGATTTTTTCATTTCATCCACCTTTCAGCGCGGCTGCGCAACACGAGATAGATGATGTTCGAGGTGGCAGTAATCACCACCATGCCAAAGGCCAAAGCATAACCTAGGTTGGGATTGTGAAACACATCGCCGCGAATTTGCGAGAACAACATGATTGGCACAATGTTGAGCGATGAATTGGTAAGTGCAAAGGCCGTGGCCACCGCACCAAAGGCATTGGCGAAAAGCAGAAGTGTTGAGCCCGCAATGCTGGGCCAAAGAATGGGCAAAATGACATAGCGCCAATGTTGCCATGTGCTGCTTCCCAAAATGGTGGAAGCCTCGCGCCATTCTGGCTTCAAGCCGTCAATGGCGGGAGTCAAAATCAACACCATCAATGGAATCTGGAAATAGAGATAGGTGAGGGTCAGCCCCCAAAATCCTAAAAGATTAAATCCAGCATCATAAATATTAAGGCCGAATATATTGATCAATAAAGCGGTTACCAAGCCAGTGCGGCCCAGCGTGGCGATGAAAGCAAAAGCCAGCGGCACGCCAGCGAAATTGGATGCAACACCCGAGAACGTCATCAGTGTTGGCCTGATCCATTGCGGCAAACCACCATTCACAACAGCATAGGCCAGCACAAAGCCGATCAGTGCCCCAAGAACCGCTGATGTGGCGCTAATCTCAAGACTTAAAGTGAATGATTTAACAATATCGGGCCTAGCGAGACTTAAAATACTGTCGAGCGAAAAATCCCCGGCCGCATTTTGAAACGCCCCCGTCAACAGCAACGCCGTTGGCAAAACCAAAAACAGAGCTGCAAAAATGAAAAATGGCGCAACACCAATCCACGCCACAACATTGCGAGTTGAAGCTTTTGCCGGTGAATTATTGAGATCGGTTGAAACTGTCACGGGGTGAACCTGTTTGGGAAAACGCCCCGCTGAAAATCAACGGGGCGCAGAGAAGTTCAGGAATTTAAAATTACTTCGGAATTGTTACGCCAACAACTTTGTCCCATTGGCCAGCAACCAATTCCTTGGCCTTGGCTTGTTGCTCAAGGGTTGGGAAAAGCGCCTTGGCGTAGTTGTCAGCTGGTGGCAATTTGGCCATCAATTCAGCTGGAACCTTCTTGTTGGCAACCAGATCATTGAAGCGGATCGGATGGCAATAGCCATTCAGCCACATCAATTGGCCTTCGTCAGAATAAACATATTCCATCCACAATTTGGCAGCTGATGGGTGAGGTGCAAATGCGCTAATCGCCTGCACATAAACCCCAGCCACAACGCCAGTCTTTGGCACAATCACTTCAATCTTCGGGTTACCCTTCAAATTGTCGCGGGCTGCAAGACCATTATAGTCCCACAGAATGGTCATCGGCGTCGTGCCTTGAGCGAGCGATGCAGCTTGGCCGCCAACCGGAACGAAATTGCCCTTCTTGTTCAGATCAGCAAAGAAGGCAAGGCCAGCTTCAGCAGCCTTATCAACATCGCCACCATTGGTGGCAAGACCAGCAGCAAAAACGCTCTGCAAAGGTTGGTTGCCGCTGCGTGGATCACCCGACAAGGAAACCGAGTTCTTCATTTCTGGCTTTTGCAAATCAGCCCAATCGGTCGGCAAGTTCTTAACGATGTCAGCATTCACAACGAATGACAAAACGCCATAATAATCGCCATACCAGAAACCGTCTTTTTCCTTGGTGCTGTCGGGAATCGAAGCCCATGTCGAAACCTTGTAAGGTTGCAGCAAGCCGTCTTTCATGGCTGTTGGACCGAAGGAAAGTCCAACATCGATAACGTCTGGGGCCTGTGGGCCAGTATTGCCCTTATTGGCTTTAATCGCTTCAACTTCATCGCCTGAACCAGCATCTGGGTTCAGCTCGTTCACAGTCAGGCCATACTTCTTCTTAAAGCCTTCGATCACAGCGCCATAGCCACACCAATCATGTGGCAAAGCGATAACGGTCAATTGACCTTCTTTTTTGGCAGCAGCAGCCAAATCTTCCATGGCACCAGCATGGGCAGCAGTGGCGGAAGCGAGAAACGCAACGGCCACAGTGGTGTTCAATAATTTGTTTGAGAATGTCATAGGTTTTTCCTTGTTGCGTTTTCGGGTGCATCCGAGGAAGGGATGCCGTTCAAAAGACAAGGCGTTGCCTATCCAAGCTCTATGACAAACCCATGTCGCTAATTTGCGACCATCCGCGCAACAAAAAAGCCAGCGCAGTTTCCCGCGCTGGCTCTCAACTCGTAAAACCTAAATCTTACTCAGCTTCTTTCTTCTTCAAAGCCGCTTGCAAAATATCACCAAGCGATGCGCCTGAATCCGATGAGCCATATTGGGCCACGGCTTCGCGTTCATCGTTGATTTCGAGGGCCTTGATCGACACATTCACCTTGCGGGCTTTGGCGTCCATGGCGGTGATCAACGCGTCGAACTTTTCGCCAACGGCGAAACGGTCTGGGCGTTGGCCATCACGGTCGCGGGCCAGATCGGCGCGCTTGGCGTAAGCGGTAATGTCGGTACCGGAGATGCGCACTTCAATGCCGCCATCTTCAATTTTGAGCACTTCGCAAGTGACTTTCGAACCCTTGCGCGGCGCACCAGCCGTTGCTGGAGCAGATGCGCCACCAGCAGCAGATTTCGGAGCCGATGAGGCTTGCGCAGAACCTTCGGTCAATTGCTTGATGCCGAGAGAAATGCGTTCCTTTTCCTGGTCAACATCCAGAACAACGGCTTTCACCATATCGCCCTTTTTGTAATCCTTAATCGCCTCTTCGCCTGGGCGCTTCCAATCCAGATCAGACAAGTGAACCATGCCGTCCACATCGCCATCCAAACCAACGAACAGACCAAACTCGGTCATGTTCTTCACTTCGCCTTCAAGCACGGTGCCCTTTGGATATTTCGCAGCGAAAGTTTCCCATGGGTTGTTTTGAACCTGCTTCAAGCCCAGTGAAATGCGGCGCTTGGAACTATCGATTTCCAGAACTTGCACTTCAACCATTTCCGAGGTTGAAAGGATTTTGCCGGGGTGAACGTTCTTCTTGGTCCAGCTCATTTCTGAAACGTGAACGAGGCCTTCAATGCCATCTTCCAGTTCAACAAATGCGCCGTAATCGGTGATGTTCGTGACCTTGCCTTTAACCTTGCTGCCCACAGCAAATTTCTCGGCAACGACTTCCCATGGATCCTTGTCCAACTGCTTCATGCCCAGTGAAATGCGCTGGGTTTCAGGGTTGATGCGGATGATTTGAACCTTAACCGATTGGCCAA
>JAYVXY010000203.1:0-76277 GCA_043784785.1 Aestuariivirga sp.
TTTTGACGCTGTGATGCGCGAAACCGCACCACCGGATAAAACACCATGGGTGATATAGGCCGTCACATCCTTAGCACCCTTGGCGAGCAAAGCCTCAGCCGCGTTGCACAGCGTGCCGCCTGAATCCACAATGTCGTCGATCAGAATGCAGCTCTTGCCCGCCACATCGCCAATGATGTTCATGACCTCGCTCTCGCCCGCCCGTTCGCGGCGTTTGTCAACAATGGCAAGCGGCACATCAAGGCGCTTGGCCAAAGCTCGCGCGCGCACCACGCCGCCCACATCGGGCGAAACCACGATCGTATTGGCAATGTCCATATGCATTTTGATGTCGCGCACAAACACTGGGCCCGAGAACAGGTTATCGGTGGGAATATCAAAAAAGCCTTGGATTTGCCCAGCGTGAAGGTCCACCGTCAACACCCGGTCGACGCCGGCATGGGCAATCAGGTTGGCGACGAGTTTGGCCGAAATCGGCGTGCGGCCAGAGGCACGTCTATCCTGGCGGGCATAGCCGAAATAGGGAATGACGGCAGTGATGCGTTTGGCCGAAGAGCGGCGCAGCGCGTCGGTGATGATCAGCAATTCCATCAGATGGTCATTGGCGGGAAAGCTCGTGGACTGGATGACGAACATATCCTGCCCGCGCACATTTTCCTGGATTTCAACAAACACTTCCATGTCATTAAAGCGCTTCACCACAGCTTTGGTGATCGGCAAGTTCAGATAGGAGCAAATGGCATCCGCCAAGGGCCTGTTGCTATTCCCTGAAACGATTTTCATCATTGGTGGTTGATCCTGTGCCGTGCGAATATGGGCGCTCTATAACAATGCTTAAAGCTTAGCGCAAATGTCACATAAATCTTGTGAACAGTGAGGTTAACGAAATTTCTCGATCAGCTTGAAAATACCCTCGGCCGCCGCTTGTGCCGCAAAGCCCGCATTTTCACCCCAACCCGCATTCAGCGAACCATCGGGCACAGCGTTATCCTGCTTCACATCGCCCAGGCTTTTGCCTTTTGGCGTTGAAACTGTCCAAACCAAATGCACCATTTGTTTGCCAGCCAAAGCCGGATCAAGCGCAACTTGGCCTTGAATGACCAGCGCATCGGGGCGCGGCTTTGCAATCACCTGCCAGCCCGCATCGCTCAGAACCTTACGCATCGCCGAGGTCAGTTCACTGTCACCTTTGGCATTTCCACCTTTCACTGGCACAACAGCAACAGCTTTGATTTGCACATCACCCGGCTTTGCAACAGACGGCGGCTTTTCTGGAGTTGGATCTGCGGGTGCCGGAGCCGCGACCTGAGCAGCAACCGCCTGTGGCCCGTTCAGCGTTTCAAGATCAACATCATTTTCAGCACCGGGCCCGGCTTTCACATAGGCTTCCCATGGTGGGCGGATCAGAGAATCTTGCGCAGAAGGCAGTGGCGCTTCTTTGGCCAATGGCAAATTGGAGGACGTGCATCCCGCCAAAAGCAAACCAAAAGCCAAAACCATCCACCGCATCATCAGGCTATCCATGATCCAAAGCGATGGCGGAAATCAGGCGACCGTAATCTTTTTCTTGGGCGTGTGTGGTGCGGCGATAACTGAAAAACCGCTGTGGATCAGAATAAGTGCAAAGTGCTAAATCATGCACCGTTCCAACTCCAAAAATCTTCATTCGTGAAACTAAATATGCTGATAAATCAAACATATAATGGCCAGACTTAACAGATAAAATGAAGAACTGTTTATGGGCTTCACTCTGTTCCAAAAATGGCTTCGGAAATTCTGGGCCAACTTCATAAGCGCGTTGCGAAATTGTTGGGCCCAAAACCGCTGTGATATTTTTGCGTGTTGCACCCAGCTTTTCCATGGCTTCTACAGTTGCATTGGTGATGCCTATCAGAGCGCCTTTCCACCCAGCATGGCAGGCCCCAATCACGCCCGCCTCGTGATCAGCAAAAAGCACCGGCCCACAATCAGCGGTGAGAACACCAAGCGCCACACCACGCTTATTGGTGACCAGCCCATCGACTTTGGGGCGCTCGGCCAATGGCCCATCAATCACCATCACATCAGCACTGTGAACTTGATAGGCCGAAACCAAATGCGAAGGCGCAACACCCAAATCATCGGCCACCTTGGTGCGGTTCTTGGTGACCAGAGCAATATCATCACCTGATCCCAAGCCACAATTCAGCGACGAAAAAATGCCCGAAGAATAGCCGCCTTCACGGGTGAAAAAGCCGTGGGCGATGCTGGGCCGTTTCAAATGTTCTGATGTGATCATGCTTCCTCAAACGGATAGATGGGTTGGCGATTTTTTTGCGCAACCGCCATCACCTTAAACAAGTTACCCATCTTATCAGCATCTGCAAGTCTTGCTGATGCACTGAGAAAATCCGTCCGCGCCTGGCCTTCAAGTTTGGCTGCCAATTTTTCCGTGCGCATATCCAGCCCCATGGCTTTTAGGAACTGACCTTGGGTCAACATGGGCAAAAGCTCTGCCCCACCCATCATGAAAGCCTTGGCCAAAGCCTCGAAATCGACATGGGCCGTCACATCTACTTCGCCTGGGGAATCAAGTGCCGAAACAAACTCATGCCGCCGTAGCGCTTGCAAGGAATCACCCGCGCCCGATTTTAGGTGTCCATAATCAATGATCAGCGCCATCCCGCCACATTTGGCGATATGTGTGCCCAAATCCTCGGCAATCGCCACTGAAACAGGCGAAACCTCGTGAACACCTTCTTCGCCCAGTTGGGAAGCGGCAGGCACAAGCCCCATTTTGAGTTTGCTATCGCCATACCCGATGCAGCGCTCAAACCAGCGCCCACCACGATTTTCAAACTGCCTGATCGGCAATGCATCAAAAAACTCATTGGCGATGATGAAACTGGGCAGTGCGGGCAGTGTTTCAACCGTGTCATGCCATTTCACTTCGCCCAGTTTCTCATTCTGAAGCCTGCGCAAAACCGGACTTGTCTCGACCAGATGAACTTCAGCACCACGGGCAAATTCAGGAACGGCTTTCACGGCGCGCAAAATATCGGCCATTAAAGTGCCCCGGCCCGGCCCCAACTCCACTAAAGCAAAGTGTTGAGGCGAACCGAGTGCCACCCAGCTGTTGAGCAGCCAAACCCCAATCAACTCACCAAATATTTGGGAAATTTCTGGTGCTGTTGTGAAATCACCGCTCGCGCCAAATGGATCACGCGTCATGTAATAACCATGCTGTGGATGGCCCAAACACAGCGCCATAAAGCGGTCCAGCGGCATTGGCCCTTCCGCTTCAATTATTGCGCCAATGATTTTTTCGAGCGGTGTCATGTGTTGCGCGAGCGGATTAAAAGCCAAATGCCCACCGCCACCAAAGGCAATGATAACACCATGCCCATGGTGATAAAACCAAACAAATAGCCCAGCTGCGGGTCCGGCACGCGGTAATATTCAACGAAGATGCGGGCCAGCCCGTAACCCAATGCAAATACGCCAGATGCCCGCCCCGGATGCGCCAACGCTTGATATTTATGGGTTGCGATGCGAACCGCGAGAAACAGGAACAGCCCTTCCAGCAAAGCTTCATAAAGCTGGCTGGGGTGGCGGCCAAAACTCTCACCCGGGAAAATCACCGCCCACGGCACATCGGTGGCGCGGCCAAAAAGCTCGGCATTGATGAAATTAGCCACGCGCACAAACCCAAGTGCGGGCGGCACTGAGGCAGCCCCCAGATCCAGCATGCGGTCAAGCCCCATGCCAATCTTGCGGCCATAAAAATAGCACGCCACAACGACACCCAAAAAGCCGCCATGAAACGACATGCCACCATCCCAGAATTTGAAAATATCTAAGGGTGCCGCCAGATATTTTGGCAAATTGTAAAACAGCACATAACCAAGCCTGCCACCACCAACCACGCCCAGAAAAAACCAGATGAACATGTTATCAATTTGTAATGCCGTCATGGTGGGTTGAAGTCGGCCCCATAAATTGGTGTTCGCCACCAGCCGTCTCATATACCAAGTCGCAAACAACAACCCAGCCACATAGCCAAGCCCATACCACTTCACCACAAAGGGGCCAATCTCAATGGCGTTGGGGCTGATATTCGGAAAGTTGATGGCGGCAAGCATGATGTTTCTGTGCCTCATTAAGCTTTGAATCGCAAGAGATGAGAATGGTCTTGAAACAGCGCCACAGAATGCCTAGCTAAGCAGTAATAGAGGAACCATTATCATGACCGCCACGTCTTCTCGGTTTTTTGACGAACTCGCCAAATTGATGACCAGCGCCACAGGTGCAGCCCAGGGTGTGCGCAAAGAAGTTGATACACTTGTTCAAACCCAAGTCGAGCGTGTGCTGAACAACATCAATGTTGTAAAACGCGAGGAATTTGATGTGGTGCGCGACATGGCTGAAAAGGCCCGCTTGGAAAATGATCGGCTTTCGACTCGTATTGCTGCACTCGAAGCGAAACTCAGCGCACTCGATTCCAAGCCCTAAATCATCAAATCAAATTCATGTGGAGGAATCAGTGGTGACGTTGAAGCGTCACACACTCTGCTTCACATTACCCTCAGAAGTTCCAATGATTCGTCGGAACTTATGAGGAAGAATGAATGTCGGCTTTAGAGCCATATAATCAGACCCATGCCAATCCCTTAGACAGGGTTGAGCGTTTGGCGGAAAGCCACGCTTGGAGCGTGGACCGCACCAATGATCATGAAGTGGTGATGCAGGTGGCAGGCGGCTGGGCCGACCTCAATTTATCATTCACTTGGCGCGATGATTTGGAATCGCTGCATTTTGCCTGTGTGCTGGATTTGCGCGTGCCGCTAAAGCGCCGCGATGAAGTGGCCAAGCTTTTGGCCATTATCAATGCACAAATGATCCATGGCCATTTTGATCTGTGGGCGGATGGTGCAATTGTTTTTCGCTATGCGCTGCTGCTGGCGGGCGGGGCCGAAGCCAATGACGCGCAGTGCGAAACTGTCATCCGCATTGGCGTTGAAGCATCACAACGCTATTATCCCGCCATTCAATTTGTGGTCTGGGCCGGGCATTCAGCAGAGGATGCCTTGCAATCAGCATTGCTTGAAACCATGGGTGAGGCATGAGCCAATCAAAAAAAGAGCGTAAAGCGTGAGCATAGCTTTGAAGGGAACGCTGGTTCTGGCCGGCTGCGGCAAAATGGGCGGTTCCATGCTGGAAGGCTGGTTGAAAGCTGGTGTGCCTGCAAAACAGATCGTGGCGATTGACCCCAAGCCACCACAAGAAGTTTTGGACGTTATATCGAAACACGCTATTCGCCATAATCCATCAATTGCTTCGATCAGCGATGCCGAAGTGATTGTCGTTGCCGTCAAACCGCAAGTCATGGAAGATGTTTTGCCCAATTTGGTGGGGCTTAAATCATCAAGGCCTCTTATCCTTTCGGTGGCGGCAGGAAAAACCATCGCCACTTTTGCCAAGCATTTTGGGGTTGATGCTTCAATCATTCGCACCATTCCCAACACACCAGCAGCAATCGGTCGTGGCATTACCGCGATGTGTGCCAACTCCCATGTTTCCAAAACCCAATTGGATTTGGCCAACCAACTTCTCTCATCGACTGGCGAAGTTGTAACGGTCGATGATGAAAGCATGATTGATTTGGTAACAGCCGTTTCAGGTTCGGGCCCGGCTTACATTTTTTACCTCACTGAATGCATGGCCGCGGCTGGCGAGAAGATTGGCCTGCCCCCTGCCCTTGCCATGCAATTGGCGCGCGCCACTGTATCAGGCTCGGGTGAACTGATGCGCCAAACCGGTATTGATGCGGCAACATTGCGTCAAAACGTAACCTCGCCAAACGGCACGACCTATGCCGCCTTGCAAGTATTGATGGCTGACAATGGCATGAAACCGCTGTTTGAAAAGGCGATCAAAGCAGCAGCTGATCGCAGCAAGGAATTGGCAAGTTAATGGCTGAGATCACTTTTACAGATTTTGAAAAAGTCGATATTCGCGTTGGCACCATTATCAGCGTGGAGCCATTCCCCGAAGCGCGCAAACCGGCATTCAAACTGAAAATTGATTTCGGCCCCGCCATCGGCATCAAAAAATCATCGGCGCAAATCACCAAGCATTATTCAATTGAACAACTCACGGGCCGTCAAGTGGCCGCAGTTGTAAATTTTCCACCGCGCCAGATCGGCCCCTTCATGTCGGAAGTCTTGACACTTGGGTTCCCCGATGATGCTGGCGGCGTGGTGCTGATTGGCCCAAGCCTATCCGTGCCCAATGGCGGTAAATTATTTTAGTGTCACGATTGCGTCATCTTTGCGGGTGAAACGAAACCATCATGAACACCTTCCAAACGATTGCAGAACTCGAGGCGATCTATCATCAACAACCTGTTTTGGCCTCAACCGCCAAAGAGATTGATTATCTTATTCCGCAATATCAAAAACTGATCGAACTTTCACCCTTTGTGGCGCTGGCCACCATTGGCCCCGGTGGTTTGGATTGCAGCCCACGCGGCGATAATAAAGGTTTTGTGCGTGTGCTTGATCAAAAAACCTTGGCCATGCCTGACCGGCGCGGCAATAACCGCATCGATAGTTTGCGCAACATTGTGGTTGATCCACGCGTGGCTCTGCTGTTTTTCATTCCGGGTAGCGGCACGACATTTCGAGTGAATGGGCAAGCCTATCTCACCAATGATCCTGATTTGTGTAAGTCATTTGAGATGGAAGGCAATCTGCCGCGCTCCGTAATCATCATCAAAGTTGAAGCGGCCTACACCCAATGCGCCCGCGCTGTTTTGCGGGCTGGTCTGTGGGATCCATCAAAGCACGTCGATAAAGCCGATGTGCCCACGATAGGCGAAATGTTGGAAGCTTTGACCGATGGTAAAATTAATGCCGAGGAGTATAATTCCAACTGGCCGGCCCGTGCCAAAACATCAATGTGGTGAAGTCAAATCGGAATTCTGATCGCCGCGCGCAAGCCGCCAAGCGGACTGTCATCCAATTGAATATCACCACCATGGGCCAGTGCAATATCAAGCGCAATGGCAAGGCCTAACCCCGTTCCAGTCTTATCCAAGTTGCGTGATTGGTCGAGGCGCACGAAGGGGCGAAACGCATCTTCACGCAAGTGACCGGGAATGCCAGGGCCATTATCATCGACATAAAGCCAAAACCGATCGTCACGTATCTCGCCTGAAATCTCGATTTTTTTTCCATATCGCACCGCATTGCTGATGACATTGGTCAACAACCGGCGAAAAGCATTGGGCTTCAATTGCAGGGCCAGTTGAGGCAGGGGCGAGACCTTGATGTTCGCACCATCACGTAAAAAAGAAGCGACCACGGCAGTGACGGCCTCTTGCACGTTTACCGATGAAATCTGCTCACCACCATCGCCGCGCACAAAGGCCATATAGTCTTCCAGCATATGCTGCATCTCAGCCACATCATCTTGCAGCGGTTTGGTGCGCGCATTGTCGCCCAGCACCGCAAGGCCAAGCCTGAAGCGCGTGAGAATGGTGCGCAGATCATGGCTCACCCCGGCCAGCATTGTGGTGCGTTGATCGACATGGCGCGCAATGCGCCGCTTCATGTCAAGAAAGGCCTCGCCAGCCAGTCGCACTTCGGTAGCACCCTGCGGCTGAAAACTTTCGATATCACGCCCACGACCAAAGGCCTGTGCCGCGCGGGTCAAATCCAAAATCGGATTAATCTGATTGCGCAAAAAGATCACAGCAATAGACAGAAGTGCAGTTGTCGAAATCAGCATGAAAAAAACCAACAGGGGTGCCCCCACAACACGACCACGATCACTGTCTACCCGCGCCTGAAATACCAAGTCTTTTTCGACTTCGACATTGATTTGCACCTTGCCGTTTATGGCTGAGCTTTCAACCCAATATTTCCGGCTGGGATCGGAATTTAAAAATTGCTGAATGCGTTGATCAAGCAATGGGAGATTTGGCTGAAAGGCGGGCGGCAATTCCTGGCCGCGAGCATAATCAAAATCCATATGCAATTGATCGATAGCGGTTTTCTTGATGTTCTGCAAAGCCGCATCAGATTTATCCGAATGCTCATAGCTATTGATCAGCAAACCAATTTCGTTCGACAACGTATTTGCCAGCACCAGCGTTTCATTATCCCAATAGCGCAGCAAAATAAAACTGGCGACAATCAGCTGCAGCAAGATCACTGGAATAATCAAAATTGCCATGGCGCGCCGGTAAAGGCCCTGCGGCGCATAACGCTCTAATACCTCATTGAAACGATCATAAAGGCTGGGACTGGTTTTATTGGCCATGATCAGATGTGATCCACAAACAGCGCATAGCCAGCGCCACGAACGGTTTGGAGATATTTTGGATTGGCCGGATCATTCTCAATTTTCTGACGCAGCCGATTGATTTGGACATCAACGCTGCGCTCATTCTCTTCGGCCCCACTCTGCGCCAATTGTAAGCGGCTATGGGCTTCACCTGGCCTCTGCGATAACAGGCGCAATATATCCTTCTCGCGCGATGTAAGTCGCACGGATTTGCCGGCGCGCAAAAATTCTCCAAGTGCCGGATCGAACGAACAATCGCCAAACTTGACATCTTTCTGAGGCGATGTTTTGGGGAGAGATCGGCGCAGAAGAGACTGCATGCGCAGCAACAATTCCTGCGGTTCAAATGGTTTGCTCAAATAGTCGTCACTGCCTGATGATAGCCCTGCAATCCGGTCTGGCGGATCAGACAAGGCCGAAAGCATCAACACGGGCAAATTGGATTTTTCATCACGCAGATGTTTGATAAATTTCAAACCGCTTTCGCCCGGCATCATCACATCAAGGATAAGAAGATCAAAGGCAAGGCCACGCATATTTTTTCGCGCCTCATCAGTCGATGCTGCCATGCTCACGCGGTAATCATGATCTTGAAGAAATGATTTCAGCAATTCACGAATGCGCCGATCATCATCAACCACAAGAATATGTGGTGCGTCACTCATCCGGGTTTGATCCTGTATCAGCAGTATTAATCCGCTTCTCTGCCTCCAATTGATTCTCAGGATTAATCAAATGGAATAGCAAACTGCGCAGATCATGGCTTTGGCCTTCTTGAATTTCGCGTGCAGCACGCTTGAACCGCGCAATTTGCGGCGCGATGAGTTTTTGACGCAAGGTTTCACCCGAAGCCGTGAGATATAACAGACGCTGCCGCCGATCTTGCTCGCCTTCTTTTTGATACACATAGCCCTTATCAATCAGCTCTTTCAAAACCCGGGCCAAACTCTGCTTGGTGATTTTCAGAATGTCCAACAGGCTGGCAACGGTCATACCAGGGTCGCGCCCCACAAAATGCAAAACCCGGTGATGCGCCCGACCAAAATTCAAGCCTTCCAGAACATGATCCGGATCAGCCACAAAATCACGATAGGCAAAAAACAATAGCTCAACCAGTGCTACGGCTTCCTGGTCCGACAACACCCGATGATAATTTATGTCAGCCATATTGACATATTTTCCAGTTCTGTTAGTTTTAACCTGCAAGACAACTAGTCTAAGCCAGCACAGGCTGCATTCAAAATTTTTGGGAGAATATCATGACCATCATTCCATTTGACCAACGCGACGGCTCGATCTGGTTTAATGGCCATGTCATTCCATGGAAAGATGCCAAGGTTCATGTGCTGACCCATGGTTTGCATTATGGTTCTTCGGTGTTTGAAGGCGAGCGCGCCTATAATGGCAAGATATTCAAATCGAAGGAACACACCCAACGTTTCCGCAAATCTGCGCAGATCATGGATTTTGATCTTCCATATACAGATGATGAAATCAATGCTGCAAAGGATGAAGTTGTAAAACTGGCGGGCGGTGGCGATCAATATGTGCGCCCGGTTGCCTTCCGAGGCTCGGAAATGATGGCCGTTTCAGCGCAGCATAATAAGATCCATGTTGCCATCGCCACTTGGGCTTGGCCTTCCATGTTTGATCCTGAAACCAAAATGAAGGGCATCAGACTTGATATTGCAGAATATCGCAGGCCTGATCCGATGTGCGCGCCGGTTCATGCCAAGGCCGCTGGCCTCTATATGATCTGCACCATTTCAAAACACAAAGCCGAGAAGAAGGGCTATGCCGATGCCATGATGCTGGATTGGCAGGGGCGCGTGGCGGAATGCACCGGTGCCAACATCTTCTTCATCAAGGATGGCGCCATTCATACGCCAATTGCCGATTGTTTCCTGAACGGCCTCACCCGCCAGACAGTTATAGCGCTGGCCAAAGCCCAAGGCATGGAAGTGATCGAAAGCCGCATCATGCCCGAAGAACTGCCAAGCTATAATGAATGTTTCATCGTTGGTTCTGCGGCCGAAGTGACACCGGTTGCCGAAATCGGGCCCTATAAATTCAAGCCCGGCAATATGAGCCGCACATTAATGGACGCTTATTCAAACGCAGCGCGGGCTTGAGCGCTAACCATAAGCGGCTTTTTCAAAAAAACCGCTCCACGCGAGATCAGGCTGCCACTGCATCTATGCTGCGGGCCTAACCTAGTCTTTGGAACATTGGCCATTGCGATCAGCTGATTGGCCAACACCACAATGCACCGCGCAATTTTCACTCTGCTGCGCACAAGCTCTGCGTAAAGAAGAGCTAATACCGTCTTGGACTTGCTCTCGACTGCAGGCCGAAAGCAACACCACACAAAGGGCCACCACTATTATTTTTCGCATGTTTTGATCTTCGCGTCTTGGCCTGCCTCTTTGGCAAGCTCTGTTACATTTGCTTTGTTCAGCAACAATATGAAATCACTTAACTCGGAAGTCTTGATAAAGGCCGAAACAAAGAGTGGCCCTTTGATTTCAGATTCAGCGCAGGCTTTGGAACCAAAATTAATGTCCAGCGAACCTTTGCGTCCCGCTTGTTTGGAGTCAGAAACCGCCTTTTGCAACCCCTTGAACAGCGCCACGTCCTCCGGCCGCAGCTTCAAGACATTGACGTTGTCGTCCGATCCTGCGCTAGCCAGAACAATGGGCGGTGGTGTGG
This sequence comes from Aestuariivirga sp., assembly GCA_043784785.1. Taxonomy (GTDB): domain Bacteria; phylum Pseudomonadota; class Alphaproteobacteria; order Rhizobiales; family Aestuariivirgaceae; genus Aestuariivirga. The sequence continues at coordinate 11,038 of JAYVXY010000203.1, forward strand.
TCTTGTCCAGCAACAAATCCAGTTTCTTCTGCACATCAATTGAACCATCACCAGTGCGCAAATGAACGCCCATAAACAAATCACCCTGCCTCACGCGCAGGATTTTCGGCGTGATGAAGGCGACGCGTATATCCTCCGGCAATGTGCTGCTCATATTCACAGAACTCAATTTCACAATCGACATCAGGGGAACTGTCGTGCAAGCCGCCATGAACAACGCCATAGAACCAACCAAAATACTGTTGCGCAATTTACTCAATTATGCTATCCTAACGTATATTATTTACTGTATAACAGTAAATAATATACGTAATACGAATGGAGTCAAGCGTGGAAAACACCTCGTCTAAAATCATGAATTTAGCCAAATGGCTCTCGCGCACTTCGATGGCCGTAATGGTTCTGAGTGTTCTGGGCTATGTCTATGTGTGGACAAACACCAAGCTGGCTTACCGCGTCGTCTCGCAAGATTCGTTTCCGGACCTGCCGCAAGCGCTCAATTTTCAACAAGATGCATTGCTCTTTGCCGTCGGCGCCATACCAACTTTGGTTTTTGCAATGGTGTTATTTCACTCGAAAAAATTCTTTGATTCCTATCGCGTTGGACAACTTTTCCCGGTGGACAGCGCGACAAAGTTAAAGTCCATAGGCAAATATTGTTTGGCGTTGGCCATCATCAATCCATTCATCCGAATGGCGGCGCTGTTGATCATGACCTGGCTGAACCCGCCGGGCCAAAAAATACTCATCATCTCGTTCTCATCGACCGATGGGTTCTTAGTTGTTCTCTCTGGTCTGCTTTTTATGATCGGCTACATTCTCGCCGAAGCCAACCGAATCGCTGAAGATAACCAACAGATCGTTTAGTCCATGCCCATCATCGTCAACCTCGATGTCATGTTAGCGCGCCGCAAAATGCGCTCGCGCGAACTTTCTGAATTGATCGGCATCACCGAGCAAAATGTCTCGCTGTTGCGGTCAGGCAAGGTTCGTGGTGTGCGCTTTGAAACGCTGGAGAAAATCTGTGAGGTGCTGGATTGTCAACCCGGCGACATTCTTGAATTCCGGAAAGCAACTAACCCGTGAAGGAAACCGAGCTCTATGCACCCGTAAAGCGGCTGCTTGAATCCCGAGGCTTTCAAGTGAAAGCAGAGGTTCACGCTTGCGATGTGATGGCCGTGCGCGGCAATGAACCACCCATTATTGTCGAGCTCAAAACCGGCCTGACTTTGCAGCTTATTTATCAAGCCATTGATCGAATGGCGTTGGTTGAGCATGTCTATGTTGCAATCGCCCGACCCAAACGCGCTGTGCCATCAGAAGCGGTCAAACTGTGCAAGCGCCTCGGTCTCGGTCTCATGATTGTCTCAAAATCAGGAAGCGTGGATATTTTGGCTGAGCCCGTTCCCTATACGCCACGCTCCAACAAGAATCGCAAGACGGCTCTGTTAAAGGAATTCCACAAACGCAAAGGCGATCCCAATATTGGCGGCAGCACCAAAACCAAATTGATGACGGCCTATAAGCAAGATGCCTTGCGCTGCCTCACCTATCTCAACACAAACGGACCCACCAAAATTTCTGATTTGCGCAAGAACACAAAAGTCGATCGGGCGGCAACCATCCTGCGCAGCGATTATTATGGCTGGTTTGCCAAACAAAGCCGCGGGATTTATGGCCTAAGCAAAATCGGAACCAAGGCCATTTTGGATTTTGCCGGCGCGATAGCCAATCTCTAGGCTCGTGATAAAACCAGCGCCGCGCCATAAAGCCCAGCGGCAAAAACCATGTGCGCCAGAATGTTGAAGACACGAATTTGCATGGCGTCAGGTTTCGCCGAAGCAGCCCAACCGGCCCCCATGCCCGGCTGCAAAATAAACCATCCCGCTCCCACTGTGACCATGCCAATCAGAAATGCCGGGAAGAAAGTAGGATGCGCTGTCCATTCCGGGCCAGCCAACACAATCAAGACCGCAGCATAAAAAATGCCAATGGCATAATGCGCCACCCAACCTGTAGCTGTCTCAAACGGTTTTGGCGAAGACAGCGCAATATCATCGTGGAAAAACCGGCCCTCGGCCAAATGTGTAAACCACCGGCCAACCAGCCCCCAATTCGGCAATGCCATCCCGAAAGCAAAAGAAAGCAGCAAAGCCCAAATGTCCATGGCCAACGTGCCACCTATTCCAATAACGATTGATAACCACAGAAACTGCATCACGATTTCGCTTCCAATTCAGTTTGACGAATTTTTCTCTCAAATTCCGCACATAAGAGCAAATTGAACACCTCTAGCCAAGTGTCAACATAATCATTACAAATTCAAGATCAGCGAAATAGGAAAAATTCATGAAAACTCTTGATGCCAAACTTGCCCGCATCCACGCTGGCAAATATACACCTAAGGACTTTATCATCGCTGACGCCAAGGATGGTGATATGGGCTTTGGCCGTGCGGCCCCCGGCCCTGTTCGCGGCAGCGACAAATTGAAGAACAAAACCCAATATCTCGAAGCCATGACCGAAATGACCAAATCAGGCTTGGTGGACATTATGCTGATGTCTGCCTCTTCGGCCGAGGCTTTGCATGAGAAGAAACTTTTCACCAAAAGCAAAGTCACCCCCGCTGTGCGCCTGAATGATACAACCGATATCTGGTCGCAGCGCGGCTCATCTTACCGTGAAGTCTATTCTCAACCCTTCCGCACAGCGCGCCCTGAGAAGGTGAAGCGCGTTGCTGATTTGGGGCTTTACTCCGTTACTTTCTGCAATGATGTCGATGCCGATATGTGGTCGCTTGAGAATTATAAACTGTTCCGCGAGGAAGCAACCAAAGCTAAGATGCGCCACTTTCTCGAGGTGTTTAACCCAGCCATGGATATTGGTTTGAATGGCGCTGATCTTGGAACCTATATCAATGATTGCATTGTGCGCTGTCTTGGCGGCGTGATGAGTGCCGAGCATCCGCTATTCCTCAAAATGCAATATAATGGCGCAGCGGTGATGGAGGAATTGGCGAGTTACAATCCTTCACATTTGGTTGTCGGCATTTTGGGCGGGGCACGCGGCACAACCCGCGATACATTTGAACTGGTTAGCCAGGCCGAACGAAACGGCGCGCGCGTGGCGCTGTTTGGCCGCAAGATCAATTTCGCTGAAGCGCCGTTGGAACTGGTGCGCTTGATGCGCGCGGTGATCGAACGCCTCGTATCACCGGGCGAGGCCGTAAAAATGTATCATGGCTACTTGATCAAGAACAAATTACACCCTGATCGTGAAATTGCCGAAGATATGGAAATAACTGATCCCGTCTTGAAGGCTTGAAATTGGAACGCAGTGGCATCCTCTGTGGTGGGGCATGGTGCATTGATCGCAACATCAGCGTCAACCACTGGCCGCAGGAAGAAACTGTGTCGACGATGCTGTCAGAGCACCATCATGGTGGCTGCCCCGGCCATAACATGTCGGTTGGCCTCAAAAAATTAGGTGCACCTTTCCCCATTTCAGCAATCGGCCTGATTGGCCAAGACGCAGATGGAAACCAGCTCATCAGAATCTGCGATGAGATGGGCATTGAACATGGCGCCTTAAAAAGGCGGCCTGAAGTTTCAACTTCTTTTACTTTCGTGATGAATGCCAAAGATACAGGAAAACGCACCTTTTTCTATTCACCGGGCGCGCACGCGGTACAAACGCCAGATGATTTTGATTTTTCAAATTCGACGGCACGCATTGTTCACTTGGGGCTGCCCGGCATTCATGAAAAACTGGACGCTCCCTGGTTGAACGACCCTTTAGGCTGGGTGACTGTGCTGAAAAAAGCCCGCGCCGCTGGCCTCAAACCCAATATTGAGCTTGTTTCAGTCGAACCTGAGAAAATCAGGGCTGCTGCTTTGCCCATGCTGCCTTATCTCGATACGCTGATCATCAATGATTATGAAGTAGCGGCCATATCAGGCGTCGAGACAATCAAGAATGGCATTACAGATCCGCTGGCCTGCCGCAAAGCTGCTGAACAATTGATGCAGCATTCAACAGTTTCGCTTATTGCTATCCATTTCCCGATGGGCGGCATCGTGCTGGCCCGCAATGGAATGGTGGCCGAAAGCCCATCAGTCAACATTCCAAAATCTCAAATCATAGGCACCAATGGTGCGGGCGACGCCTTTGCCGCTGGGGTTCTTTTCGGTCATCACGAGGGCTGGCCAATCGCGAAATCACTGAAACTCGCCCACGCTTCAGCCGCCACCAGCATGCGCCATGAATCAACCACGGGGTCGATTGAAAACTGGCAGGAAGCCTTGCGCCTAGCGAGTGACTGGGGATGGCGCGGCTGATATCGGTTTTCTTTTCTTCTTAATCGATTTGACCAAGGATTTCGGTCGGTTTTCTTGCAGCGTTTCAAGCTGCAATTGCTGAATCTCCATCAGGCGTTCCCATTGCTTGCTGACCAGATAATCGAGCTTCTCATGCAAGTGGCGAATTTCAAGTTCGGCTTTCAGGTTTACGCGGTAATCACTCTGCGCGCGCAGGCGATCTTTCATTTCAGCGCGGCGTTGGCTCATCAAAATCACTGGCGCTTGAATGGCCGCAAGGCAAGACAAAATCAAGTTCAGGAAAATAAAGGGGTAAGGGTCAGGCGCCCACTGCGCGTAGACGATGGCATTGGTCACCATCCAAGCGGCCAAGAACAATCCAAAGCCAATCAAGAAATACCAGCTGCCACCAAACCTTGCGAGATTATCAGCAAGAAGGTCACCAATGCTGCGGCGATCATCATAAACATCTTCGATATTTTCGGCGATCGTATCATGCTCAGCAATGCTTTTGGCAACCTGCCGATCAAGCGCTGTCAGTTCGCCATGCTCTGCCAACAACATATCTTCAACATAACGCATGCGATATCGATCAAGCTCAACTGCGCTGATCATCGCATCATTCGGAAGTTCAGGATGATCGCGCAAAATCAGTTCCATCAAGGAAGGGCGCAAACTTCCCAGTGATTGCAAAGATCGGGCGGGAAATTGCTTGCCCGAAATGGCACAAGTTGGACGGGGAATTGCGCCGTCGATTGGCTTCGCCTTGCCCTCCAAAACAACTGAATCAGTCATTGTGCCCTCCTTAGTTCCAAACTGCGCTATAGCCCCTTAATCGCAAAATGGAACATGCTGAGCAAAATTTAATACAGAAGATTGAGCCCGAAATGCGGTTATTTCGAAATGGGATGAGGATATGATGTTTTGACGACTGCATGATAGATCGTAGCGATAGCCACCAATATGACACTACCGACCAACACCGGAAACAACAGGAACATCCAACTCGTAGCACTGAGATAGGCAACCAAAGCCGTAGCACCCGCCGGCGGATGCACAATGCGCAAAAGCATCATGCCTGAAACGGCCAAGCCAACGGCCACGCCATCAACCACGAGATTCGCAGGCAAAATAAAATGTAGAGCCAAACCAATGGCCGCAGAAAGAACATGCCCGCCAATGACATTTGCTGGCTGAGAAAATGGGCTTGAATAAAACCCAAAAATCAACACGCATGAAGCTCCAAATGGTGCCATCAACAGGACATAACCACTTGAGTCAGTCAAAATTGCCAGAATAATTATTGCCAAAGCCGAACCAAAGCCCGCAATGATTGCTGCCCTTGGCGTTGTCTTGGGTTGATGGCGATAAAAAAACCTTTTCATAATCCCTCTCCCAAAAATCTTTACTTAATGGCACCCTCGGCTTTTAGATTATGAAGCAGCAGAGCCACCGTCTTTTGCGGCACTTCGATCATTTCACCCGACTCCAGTTTATCCAATTTGAAGGGGCCATATTGAGTGCGAATGAGGCGGTTCACCATGCCACCATAATGTTGCACCAGCTTGCGGATTTCGCGGTTTTTGCCTTCGGTCAAAACCACGCGGTACCAGCTATTGGTACGCCCGCCTTTTTCGAGTTCTTCGGTAAACTCGGCACCACGATATTCAATACCGTCCACCACAACACCACGGGCCAAATCAGCAATCTGCCCATCGGTGAAACGCCCGCGTACGCGAACCCGGTAAACCCGCCTCATGCCCGTATCAGGGTGCATCATGGCTTGCGCCAAAGGCCCGTCGGTGGAAAGCACCAGCAAACCCTCACTATTAACGTCCAAGCGCCCCACGGCCATTAAACGCGGCAATCCAGGTTGATTCAATGCGGGCAATTCAAACACTGTGGGCCGATTTTTATGGTCGCGATTGGTCACCAGCACATCAATTGGCTTGTGCAGCAAAAACAAGCGCGGAGTTGCTGCCAAATCAGGGGCCACTGATTTGCCATCCCATGTCACCTTGTCGCCATCGTCAACGGGTGTCGTTGGAAGGGCCACAACTCCATTCACGAAAACTCGGCCTTCCGCCACCATGCGCTCAGCTTCGCGCCTGCTGCCAATGCCAGCCTTTTGCAAATAAACATTCAACCGCATGATCTAACCGCCCGTGACCGGCGGGAAAAAGGCCACTTCGGTCGCCCCTGCAAGCGAGGCATTCAATGTGGTGTGGCTTTGGTTGATCGCCACTTTCAAAGTGCGCAAATCTCCAAAAGCATCAGCCAGTTTTTCATCGCGCGCCTTCAAGAAATCTATCAGCGCACCAACGTTTTCAATATGGGCAGGAAGATCGATTTCATCTGACCCCCGCCCAATGATCTGGCGAAACCGTGCAAAATAAAGAATTTTCATTCCTCATCCACCACATGGCGCAGGCCAGCGCGGAAATAGTCATAGCCCGTATAAAGCGTGAAGGCCGCCGCAATCCAAAGCAACACAAGGCCAATCTCAGTTGTGTGCGGAATAAACTTATCGGCCGCTGGCCCGGCAATCAAAAAGCCGATGGCGAAAAGCTGAGCTGTCGTCTTCCATTTGGCAATTTTCGTCACAGGCACAGAAACCCGAAGTTCCCCCAAAAACTCGCGAAGACCAGAAACCAAAACTTCGCGTGAAATAATAATAATCGCCGCCCACATATGCCCGCCCGACAAAACTCCATCTGCCGCCAAGACCAGCAGCACAACGGCCACGAGAACCTTATCGGCAATCGGATCAAGCATGCGGCCCAAAGCCGATTGCTGCTGCCATTTGCGCGCCAAATAGCCATCAAAAAAATCAGTCACGGCTGCGACAATGTAAATGCCAAGTGCCAGCCAGCGAAACTGGTCCCCGTCCCACATCAATAATCCGGCCACCAAAGGCACAGCCAGAATGCGGCCATAGGTCAAAAGGTTTGGAAGCGTCCAAACCTTAGACCCCGGCGCTATCGTTTTTGCCACCTGCTCAGCCATCACTTCGCCCATTCATGACTCTGGATGGAAATGATCATAAATCATTTGCGCCAAAGCCGAACTCACACCTTCAACCGCCGCCAAATCACTGACATTGGCTTGAGATACAGCTTTCGCCGATCCAAAGCTTTGGAGCAAGGCTTTCTTGCGCTTGGCGCCTATGCCCGAAATCTCATCCAGCGGGTTAATCCCAATAGCCTTAGAGCGCTTGGCGCGGTGGCTTCCAATGGCAAACCGATGCGCCTCGTCGCGAAGGCGCTGCACGTAATAGAGCACGGGGTCGCGCGCTTCCAACATGAAACTGGGCTGGCCCGAGATATGAAAATGCTCACGACCCGCATCTCGGTCTGGCCCTTTGGCCACGCCAACCACAGCCATGTCATGCACACCCAAATCCTGCAACACAGCCTGCACCGCTGAAAGCTGGCCCGCACCACCGTCAATCAACAGCAAATCTGGCCAAACCGCTGCATCACTCTCATTCATCTCACGGTCATCGCCATGTTCTTTGAGCAACCTCGAAAAGCGGCGGGTGAGCATTTCTTTCATCATGCCAAAATCATCGCCCGCCACCGTTTCTTCGGCCTTGATATTGAACTTGCGATATTGCGCTTTCATGAAGCCATCAGGCCCGGCCACGATCATTCCACCAACAGCATGTGCCCCTTGAATATGCGAGTTGTCATAAACTTCAATCCGGCGCGGTGCGGCGGCCAGATTAAAGGCCTTGGCCACACCATCCAGCAATTTCGATTGCGATGATGTCTCCGCCATCTTGCGGCCATTGGCTTCGCGCGCATTCGTTACCGCATAGTCGGTCAGCGATTTCTTATCGCCACGCTGCGGGATCAATATTTCAATCTTTTTGCCAGCATGGGCGCTGAAAGCTTCTTCCAAAAGCTCACGCTCTTCCACCTCATGCGAAAGCATGATCTGCGCAGGGATCGGCTTATCATCATAAAACTGGCTGATGAAGGCAGACAGAACTTCACCCTCGCTGGTTGATTTATCAGCCTTTGGAAAATAGGCGCGCGCGCCCCAATTCTGTTCGGCCCGAATGAAAAAGACCTGCACACAAAATTGCCCGCCCTCAAACGCAAGCCCAAACACATCAGCCTCCTCAATGCCTTGTGGATTGATGCCTTGGGTTTGGGTTACAAAGCTCATCGCCTGAATCCGGTCCCTAAAACGGGCTGCCGTTTCAAACTCCAAAGCCTCGGCTGCTTCTTCCATCCGTCGTGCCAGTTCAGCCTTTACAGCATTGTTCTTGCCCGATAGAAAATCCTCGGCCTCGCGCACAAGTTCGGCATAGTCTTCAGCTGAAACATAGCCCACGCAAGGGGCCGAACAACGCTTGATTTGATGTAGTAAACAGGGTCTCGTGCGATTGGCATAAACGCTGTCATTACAAGTTCTTAACAGAAATGCTTTCTGTAATGTATTAATTGCATGATTAACCGCCATGGCCGAGGCAAACGGCCCATAGTAATTGCCTTGCCGATTGCGCGCTCCACGGTGCTTGACCAACTGGGCAACAGCGTGATCTTTGGCAATCAGGATATAGGGAAAAGATTTATCGTCGCGCAAAATCACATTAAAGCGCGGCTTCAATTTCTTGATGAGATTGGCTTCGAGAAGCAGCGCCTCGGCCTCTGATGCCGTCACCACAAATTCCATATTGCAGGTGAGTGAGATCATCAAAGCAATACGATTGTTGTGCCCCTGCCCGCGCGCATAATTCGAAACTCGGTTTTTGAGGTTCTTGGCCTTGCCCACATAAATGGCATCACCCGCTTCATCAAACATGCGGTAAACGCCAGGCTTGCCCGGCAACCGCATTACAAAATTGCGGATCAGGTCAGCGCCTATGAGGGGGGTCGAGTCGGTCATGTGATTGGTTTAGCAGAGCACCTACAAAGCAATGACAGGATTCGTGTCACCTTCGCTACGCTCAGGCCCTCATCCGCCCTGTCGGGCACCTTCCCCCGACGGGGGAAGGGTAACTTATCAAAGCCCTTCTCCCGATGGGAGAAGGTGTCACGAAGTGACGGATGAGGGCCGCAGCGAAGCGAGGAACCACGAGTCGTGCCCCCTCACCTTCCCCGCTCAATTTCAACACCCACACTGCGCGCATTGGGTATGATGTCCGGCTTCTCAATCCGCACCCGAGCCGCCGCCACACGCTTGTCTCGCAGGCAGGCTTCAGCAAATCTCTCCGCCAATGTTTCAACCAGATTGACATGGCCTTCAGCCACGATGGTTTCGACTTTCTTGGCGATGATTTCATAACTCACCACATGGCTAATTTCATCGGTAACCGGACCCTCGGCCTCATGCACCGAAAGATCAATGTTCACAATGATGCGCTGCGGGTTAACCTTCTCATGATCATAAATGCCAATCAGCGCCATAATCTCAAGGTCGCGCACAAACACATGGCGCAAACGACTGGAAGCACTGGCCACATGATGGGATATTTTTGGGGACGCACTCATTCATTCACCTCAACCACATCTGCCGTTTGCCAAACCAAATGCTGGCCGCCATCAAGCGCAATCATTTGGCCCGTTAATGCTGGCTGGGACAATATGAATTTAGCAGCCTGACTGATTTCCATGGGCGACGTGCCGCGGCCCAGCAACGTCAAACTTTCCTGTTTGGCAAACTCTTCCCTTGTCATCCGCGCCGAAGGCAATGCAGGGCCAGGGCCAATGGCATTGACGCGAATGCGCGGCGCCAAGGCTTGCGCCAAAGTGCGCGTGGCCGTCCACAGGCCCGATTTTGACATGGTGTAGGAGAAAAACCGCGGGTTCAGCTTCCATACGCGCTGATCAATAATGTTGATGATATTACCATGTTCACCAGCGGGTAATTGCTTGGCGAAAGCTTGCGCCAACATCACTGGCGAACGCAAATTAATATCCAAATGGCGCTGCCAGCTGTCAGCCGTGATTTCACCGACCGTGTCGATTTCAAAAATCGAAGCGTTATTGATCAGTGCCGTCAACGGCCCGATGCCCACCACCGAACCTGCGATCAGCTTATCCGCAATGTCAGCTTCGGCCAAATCGCCTTGTACCACCACCGCCTTGCGACCTTTAGTGCGGATGAGTGCCGCAACATCATGCGCCTCCGCCAGGGATTGATCGCAATGCACGGCCACATCCCAGCCATCATCAGCCAGATCCAACGCCATTTGCCGGCCAATGCGCTTTGCAGCGCCGGTTATCAGAACACTCTTGATCATCAGCCCTCCGGCATCAGAATGACATAATGCTTCTTCACCTTGCGCACTGTTTGCCAAGTCCCTTTGAAACCGGCGGGAATGATAAAGACATCGCCACGTTTCAATCGCCACTTCTTGCCATCTTCGCGCGTCAACACCGCCTCGCCTTGAATGAAGTGGCAAAACTCCCATTCAACATAGTCAACCTTGACCGTGCCGGGTGTCGACTCCCAAATGCCACTGAACAGCCTGCCATCATCCGAGCTGAAATGATTCCAAGTTGTGGTTTTATATGTGCCTGCCAGCAACTTGCTCTTGTCACGCGTGCCCTTTTCTTTCTTCGGGGCACCCTTGCCCGTGGTTTTCATCACAATAATATCGGCGGGATCAGGCATCATGTTTTAAGCGCTCCAATAAATCTTCCCGGGTCGACACAAAATCATTGGCCACCCACCAATCTTCCAGGTTCCGCAACACTTGGCCCATGGCGGGGCCTGAAGCAACACCAGCTTGCAACAAATCCCTGCCAGTGATCGGCAGTTTTGGAATGGGCCAATTCTGCGGTAAATCGAGCAAAGCCTGCCATTTGACATCGGACAGTGATGCCCGCCCCTTCGCCCAGTTTAAATAAACCGTATCACTCCAGGTTTGAACGCCTAAATGATAAAGCATCGCGTGTTGCTCTTGCGGTCGCAAACGCGGTGAAATATCAGGTGCCATGCCCAAACCCTCAATACGCTGGCTCTCATCATTCGAAAGTCGCAAACGTTCTTTCAAATGTTCGGGCTTTTTGGCCAAAGCAAAAATGCGTAGCAGCGAATCATCGGGCAAGCGCTGCACCGTTCGCCAATCATCAGTATGCGGAATAATAATTTTTAGAACCCCGGCCGCCGCCATCACTTTCATCGTCTGAACCGCGCGCGGGGCCACCAGCAATTTGAACATCTCTTGGTGAATGCGTTCTGCCGAAATCTTTTTCAGGCCTGCTTTGAGTTTTGCACAAGCCGCCAATCCCGTACGATCAGGAGCGCCCTTGCCAAACCGTGCGTGAAAGCGAAAGAATCGCAGAATGCGCAAATAGTCTTCCTTAATCCGTTCACATGCATCACCCACAAACCTGATTCTAAATCTCAATAAATCAACGTAACCACTTGTAAAATCGTATATTTTTCCGGCAGCATCACAATACATGGCATTCATCGTAAAGTCGCGCCGATGGGCGTCTTCGGCCCAATCCAAAGTAAAGGCTACGACAGCGCGACGGCCATCGGTCTCAATATCACGGCGCAAAGTCGTCACTTCAAACGGGATGCCGCCATTCACAACCGTAACTGTTCCATGCTCAAAGCCTGTCGGGTGAACGCTAAAGCCAGCTTGCTTCGCAACGCGCATCACCACTTGCGGCAACATGGTAGTTGCCAGATCAACATCACTGATCGCCACCCCCAACAGCGCATTGCGGACAGCACCTCCAGCCACGCGCGCTTCGCCGCCATTGCGTGCAATTACAGCCATCACCTGCTGCAGACGTGGTTCATTCAACCACGCGGCAGAGCTAAGACTAGGAAGAGGTTTCGTAGAGGCGGTCATAGAGGTTCTTTATCATGCCCGCAGTGGCACCCCAAATATATCTGTCACCATGCGGATAAACATAAAAATGCCGGGTCATGCCCTTCCATTCGCGCGATTGGGTTTGACGGTTTTGCGGGTTCATCAAAAATGCCAGTGGCACTTCGAATATGTCATCAACTTCGTGCGCATGGGCCTCAAGTGAAAATCCCTCGCGCACCAGAGCCACGACGGGCGTGACCATATATTGCGTGATGGTCAGATAGCCATCGAGAAAGCCAAGCGGGGAGATGAACTCTGCCGCCAGTCCGGTTTCTTCAAACGTCTCACGCAAAGCTGCGGCCAATGGCAACTCACCCGCATCCTGCCTGCCACCCGGAAAAGCAATCTGGCCACCATGCTTTGATAAATGTGCGGTGCGCTGCGTCAACATAACTGTAGGGCCAGCTGCGCGCATCACAATCGGGATCAAAACCGAAGCGGGTTTGGTAATAACCCCATCCGGAATCATCCGCGCGCGATCATTCATATCATCGTCCGACCGGTTCCAACCTGATGGCGGCTCGCGCAGCAAGGAACGCGAAGCGCGCATCTTGAAATCATCAAATGAAAAATCACTCACCAACTTGCCTCGATCTCAGAGGCCTTCTGCATCGGGTAAAACCCACCTGATGACCAAACCCCAAACCACTCACCTTCAACCACACCCAGCGCCGCGAGATCATAAAACAATGCGCGCGAAACCAGAGCTTCCAAATTGCGCCGCACCAAAACATAAGGCTTCAAGCCACCCGTCCCTGCTTCTTCAGCGACACGCAAAGGATGTTCAGACCCAACAACAATCTCATCATCAACATTTGTCTCAAATGAAATGACCTGATCATGCCCCTTCCCCGCCACTTGCATCCGAATGGCCACAAACGGCGCATCATCAACGCGAATGCCACATTTTTCAACCGGCGTAACAAGATAATATTTGCCATCGCCATCAAACCGCAAAATCGAGGCAAAGAGCTTCATCAGTGGTTTGCGGCCAATCGGCGAGTTCATATAATACCACAACCCGTCGGCTGCGATGCGCATGTCAATATCGCCACAAAAAGGCGGGTTCCAAAGCTCGACCGGCGGCAGGCCCTTGGCCTTAGCCACATCGCCCAAACCTTTCAGCGGGTTGCTGACATCACTCGCAGTCGCCATTTTTCCAATCTATACAGTTAAGTTACATTGAGTCGTGTGAATGGCTGACATGATTGCGCCATTCTTGGACGCGATTGTAGGGGCAAAACAACTGGGATTACAAATGGCCAAGGCAACCACCAACAAATCTGTGAATGATTTTGACGCAACCAGCGCGAAACTACAGTCGGCAAGAAATGCACTGAACGACATCGTGTTTGGTCAGAATGATGTGATCGAGCTGGCCATGATTGCCATTCTTGCAGGTGGCCATGCCTTGATCGTCGGTGCACCCGGCCTTGCCAAAACCAAACTCGCCACATCACTCGGCACAGTTTTAGGGCTAGCAGAAAAGCGTGTGCAATTTACACCAGACCTTATGCCCGCCGATATTCTCGGTTCCGAAGTTCTCGATGAAGTGAATGGCAAGCGCGCGTTTCGTTTCGTGCCCGGCCCCGTGTTTTGCCAGTTGCTGATGGCCGATGAAATCAACCGCGCATCGCCCCGCACGCAGTCAGCTTTGTTACAATCCATGCAGGAACATCATGTGACAATTGCCGGCGAGCGCCATGATCTGCCCCAGCCCTTTCATGTACTGGCCACCCAAAACCCGATTGAGCAAGAAGGCACCTATCCCTTGCCCGAAGCACAGCTTGATCGCTTCCTGGTGCAAGTTGATATTTCATATCCGCCGCTTGACGCAGAACGCCGCATGTTATTTGCAACGACAGGCAACGAAGAAATCCAGCCCAGCGGCGTTTTGACCACAGAAGATTTACTAAATGCCCAACACCTTGCCCGCAATGTGCCTGTGGGTGAGCAAGTGACTGATGCAATTTTGAAAGTGGTGCGCGCCGCAAGACCAGGTGCAGGTGCCAGCAAAATGATCAATGATAACGTCGCGTGGGGGCCGTCGCCCCGCGCCGCGCAGGCTTTAATGCTCTGCTCAAAAGCCCGCGCCTTGTTGCAAGGGCGTTTGTCGCCTTCCATTGAAGATGTGATTGCATTGCTTGATCCTGTTTTCAAACATCGCATGGCGCTCAATTTTGCGGCACGAGCCGATGGCGTGACGATCAATGAAATTGTCGCACATCTTGCCGAGACTCTTGCATAAAACAAATGGCGCAGGCGGCAGCATATAACACCAGCCAAAGGGCCGAGGCCCTTTCGCAAAAACTTCCACCACTCTTGGTGAAGGCAGAGCGTGTGGCCGCCACGGTGACATTGGGTGTGCACGGCAGAAAGCGCGCAGGCCCCGGCGAAAACTTCTGGGCTTACCGACACTATGGTTTTGGCGATTCAACCCAGCGCGTTGATTGGCATAAAAGTTCGAAATCTGATCAAGTCTTCATTCGCGAAAACGAATGGGAAGCCGCCAATACATTATGGCTGTGGTCAAATGCCGGCCCGCGCATGGATTTCAAATCACATCTGGCCATTGAAACTAAAAAAGATCGCGCCCAGCTTTTGCAACTGGCATTGGCCAGTTTGGCTGTTCGCGCCCATGAGCGCGTTGGTGCATTGGGCAGTGAACGCCGCGCCAATACCGGACAGTTGGCCTTGCGCCAAATGGCCGAATATTGTGCCAAAGAAAATGACAATCCCCTACCAAGCCCCACAGCGATGCAACGCCAATCCGCCACTGTTTTGATTTCTGATTTTCTTGATGAACCAGAGGCCATCAAGCGCGCATTGGCACCTCTGGCCGAATCAGGCGTGCGCGGGCACCTGGTGCAAATCACCGATCCAGCCGAAGAGGTTTTGCCCTATGATGGCCGCGTGGAATTTTTAGGGCTGGATCAACCCGCCAAATTCCTCGCCAACAAAACCCAAAACTTACGCCAGCGCTATGTGGAAGCCTTTGCGGCACAACGTGAAGCCGTGCGCCAAATTGCGGCCCGTTTGGGCTGGTCTTTTATGGTGCATCACACCGACCAGCCGCCGAGCAAATGTTTGCAAACACTTCACCTGCGGGTGAATGATCGATGATGCAATTCTTGAGCGCTTTGAGTTTTGAAAGCCCGCTCGCGTTGTGGGGCTTGATTGCGCTACCCGTCATTTGGTGGTTGCTGCGTTTCACGCCACCTCGTCCGCAATCCATCAAATTTCCACCTTTGCGCATATTGCTTGGCCTGAAAAGCCAAGAAGAGACCCCTGATAAAACGCCATGGTGGTTATTGCTGCTCAGATTGGCACTGGCTGCAATCTTGATTATCGCCGTTGCTCATCCACTGACACGTCAGGGCACGTCGCAGACCCAAGGTTCAGGCCCACTCTTGCTCATCGTTGATGATGGTTGGGCTGCAGCAAAAAATTGGCCAAAACGACAAGAGGCACTGCAAAATATTTTGGATGAGGTGCAAGCTTCGGGTCGCATCGTCACCCTCGCCACCACCACGCCAAATGCCCGTCCGATAAATTTGGTCTCCACAGCAGCCAGCGATGCCTTAAATAAGTTGCGCGCTTTACAGCCACAAGCTTTGAACACAGACCGTGCGGCTCTCCTCAAACGTCTGCAAGATGAGGCCGTCAAAGCAAATCAAGTGATTTGGCTGACCGACGGTTTGGATTCAGGTTCATCCAAAGATTTTGCAGCAGGCCTTTCCAAACAGTTCGGCAACTCGCTCATCGCGCTGAATATTCCAGAAGATGCACCCATTGCATTGGCCCGCCCCGTCTTGGACGGTGGAGACATCAAAGTAACCGCAATGTTGGGTGCGCCAAGCAATACCAAGGCAATCATCCAAGCCACTACCGGAAATGGCCGCATATTATCTGACGTGCCGGTTGATTTTGCAAACAACAAAACCGCCATAGCAAAACTCAATCTGCCAATTGAACTCCGCAATGAAATTCAATCGATCAACATTGCTGGTCAAAATCATGCGGGCGCAATCCAATTGCTGGATGACCGCTGGCGCCGCAAAACCATTGCGATCCAATCCGGTGTTGCATTGGAAGCAGCCCAACCGCTGCTTTCGCCGCTGCATTATGTGACCCGCGCACTTGAACCTTATGCCGAAATCCAAGAGCCAGTCGATGTCACAGAACTTAAAACCGCCCTTGATGCTGGTCTTTCAATGCTGGTGTTGGCTGATATTGGAACAATGAACACGCAGAACCATGATGCGATTGCCCCGTGGATTGAAAAAGGCGGCGTGCTGCTGCGCTTTGCTGGCCCTCATTTGGCCTCTGCCAGTGATGATCTTTTGCCTGTCAAACTGCGCGAGGGCGACCGCAATCTCGGCAGCGCCCTCAGTTGGGAAACCCCACAATCCATCCAATCCTTTGCTGAAAAAAGCCCTTTTGCCGGTTTGAAGGCCGATAGCCGCATCACCATCTCGCGCCAGGTCTTGGCGGAACCTGATGCCAACCTCGTTGAAAAAACCTGGGCCAGCCTGAGCGATGGCACACCGCTGGTTACAGCCACGCGCAAAGGCAAAGGCTTGATTGTCCTGTTCCATGTCACAGCCAATGCCGATTGGTCGAACTTGCCGCTTTCAGGAACATTCGTCGACATGCTGCAACGGATTGTCGATTTGGCCCCTGCTGCTGGCGGCAACTCCTCAGCAGCGAGCAAAGAAGAATCGATAAATGCTTTTGCTCTGCGTCTGATGTTAAATGGCGCAGGCGAATTGGTCACACCAAGCACCAGCGTCAACGCAGTCCCCATCGCCGAATTTGACGGGGCCAGGGCTTCACCGCAAACGCCACCCGGCATTTATGCACAAGGCAAACAAGAACGTTCGATCAATTTGGATTTGAACGCCGCCGACCTTGCTCCCATCAATACGCTGGCCAACGACATCGCTCTGCAAACCATTGTGCCACCAAAAGTCACCAGCTTTGCCGCAAACTTCTTCATCCTCGCCGCCTTGTTATTTTTGGCCGACACACTCGCCGCCATCATGTTGGGTGGCGGATTGACGGGAGTGACACGCCGTACCGTGGCAACTGCAATTACTATTTTCCTGAGCGTCAGCGTGTTGATGACAATCACTCCAAAACAGAGTTTCGCTGACGATCAAAGCGCAATGCAAGCCGCAATTGAAACCCATCTCGCTTTTCTAAAAACCGGTGATGCGGATATTGATCAAACCGCCGAGCAAGGCTTGAAGGGCCTTGGTCTGGTTATGGCTGATCGCACTTCGGCCGCCCTTGGCGCACCTGTGGGCGTTAATATCGAAAGCGATGAACTTGTCTTCTATCCGCTGCTTTATTGGCCCATCTCCGAGGCGGCGACGGAGCCCAGTGATAAGGCTCTGGCGCGCCTCGATGCCTATATGAAAAATGGTGGCACGATATTTTTTGACCTGCGCGATGCAGGCACGGATTTTGGCAATGGCGGCGGCAATGGCGATGCCTTAAAGCGCATTCTCGCCAAGCTTGATATTCCACCGCTGGAACCCGTGCCCGCAGATCATGCGCTGACCAAATCCTTTTATCTTTTGAAAAATTGGCCCGGACGATATGAAGGTGGCACACTTTGGGTTGAAGCCCAGAATGGTGATGCAGCAAGCAAATCTGATGGCGTTTCCGGCATCATCATCGGCTCCAATGATTATGCCGCCGCTTGGGCAATGGATGACAAAGGCCAGCCCCTCAATGCAATTATCGGTGGCTCTGACCGGCAACGCGAATTTGCATTTCGCGTAGGTGTAAACATCGTGATGTACACCCTCACCGGAAATTACAAAACCGACCAGGTGCATGTGCCCGCCCTACTCGAAAGATTGGGCCAGTAACATGAATCTGCAAATCGAATTTGCCCCTTTTCTGAGCTGGCCAAGCATCAGCGTTTTCGCGGCACTGTGCCTTGGTGCAATAATGTTCATGATCTGGCGACGACGGCGCGGAACCGTTTTGCGAGCAATATCCGCCGCTTTGCTTCTGGCCTGTTTGACCAACCCCATCATCCGCCAGGACGAGCGCGAACCGCTGACGGATATTGCTGTCGTCGTCGTCGATCAAAGCGAAAGCCAAAGCATCGGTCAGCGCACGGCCCAAACCCAAAAAGCCCTCGGCGACCTTAAATCCCGGATCGCCAGCTTGGGCAACACCGAACTGCGCGCGGTGAATGTGTCCTCGGGCCTGGATGAAGCAAATGATGGCACAAGGCTGTTCACCGCTTTGGGCCATGCCGTTTCAGACATCCCAAAAGATCGCTTTGCCGGAGCCTTTTTGATCACAGATGGCCAAGTGCATGATGTGCCGGAAAATTTGAACGGCCTTCCAACCCCCATCCACAGCCTCATATCAGGTAGCAAATCCGAGAGCGACCGCCGCATCGTGCTCGATAAAAGTCCACGCTTTGGAATTGTTGGCCAAGATCAAACCATTCAGTTCCATGTTGAGGAATCAAATGGCGATAAGTCACCGATTACCGTCGCCATCCAAATTCCCGGCGGCGAACCGACAAATATTGTGATCACCCCAGGCGTGGTTACCGATTGGCCGGTGAAAATTGACCATGCCGGCCAAAACTTTGTCGAACTTTCTGCAGCCATTCGCGAAGGCGAACTATCAAAAGAGAATAACCGCACCGTAGCAGCTATTGATGGCATCAGAGACCGTTTGCGCGTGCTCCTCATTTCGGGTCAGCCGCATCCGGGCGAACGCACTTGGCGCGATCTGCTGAAAGCTGATGCATCAGTTGATCTGGTGCATTTCACCATTCTGCGCCCACCTGAAAAGCAAGATGCCACACCCACCAAGGAACTTTCGCTGATCGCTTTCCCCACGCGTGAATTGTTTGTGGACAAGCTTGATCAGTTTGATCTGGTGATTTTTGATCGCTATCGCAGGCAGGCGATTTTGCCCGATGCCTATATGGCCAATATTGCGGAATATGTGAAAAAGGGCGGCGCAGTTCTTGTCGCCTCAGGCCCGGATTTTGCCGAGAGTGATGGTCTATACGCAACGCCCTTGGCAGATGTGCTCAGTGCTGCACCCACGGGACTAGTCACTGAAACACCATTCCAGCCTGCGCTGACCGAGCAAGGCAAGCGCCACCCTGTTACCCGCGATCTTCCAAGTGCTGGCGGTGGCAAGCCAAGCTGGGGCCGCTGGTTCCGTTTGATTGACGCCACTACCACAGCCGATGCCGAAACACTCATGTCGGGCCCTGATAACAAACCATTGCTGGTGCTGGCTCATCAAGGCGAAGGCCGCGTGGCACAGCTTTTGTCAGATCATGGTTGGCTTTGGGCCAGAGGCTTTGAGGGCGGTGGCCCGCAAACCGAGCTTTTACGCCGCATGGCGCATTGGTTGATGAAAGAACCAGATTTGGAAGAAGAAAAACTATCCGCCAAACAGTCTGCCGGAAACCTCATCATCACCCGGCAAACCTTGGCCGATAAGGCGGCTCCGGTAACGCTCACCAGCCCTTCCGGAAAAACCCAAACGATTGAATTGAAACCAGATGGTGCCGGTCATTTCACCGCCACTGTGCCCGTCACCGAGGCTGGTCTGCACACATTGAGTGATGGCAAATTACTAGCTGCAGCAGCAGTGGGCACTGGCGATGCCAAAGAAGCGTCCGACATTCGGGCTACCACTGATAAGCTTCAGCCGGTTGCCACTGCAACGGGCGGCGGCATTGTCTGGATTGAAGATGGCATGCCAGCCATCGGCAAATCATCAGCAACGCGTTTGATGGCCGGATCAGGCTGGATGAACATCCGCGACAACGGCCAATTCCGCGTCACCGCCATTCACCAAATTTCACTATTCTCGACATTGCTCAGCTTGGCGCTGTTGCTAATCGCGGCCTCGGCCATGTGGTTTCGTGAGGGCCGCTGAAATCTCGAGAGCCCGCTGAGGGGCCAGCACCAAGCCCCTGGCACCCGACAATGCATGGGCAATCAATTCAAGATAAAGCAGGCGCTTGGGATCATATGGCCCCGGCAAGTCTAAAAGCCCTTCTGGAACTTGCTTAAACCCGGCTCGCGCATAATAGGGTGGATCGCCCACCAGCAACACCAAACCATGCCCCAATGCCAAAGCCTGCTTTAAGCTCACCTGCATCAGCTTAAGGCCAACCCCCAAGTTCTGCCGCGCCGGATGAACCGCCAGCGGCCCGAGCAAAAGCGCCTTTGTTTGTTGCGGGCCAATGCAAAGTGGCCAATAGCTAATGCAACCAGCAATGCCAATTTCAGCATCACGGATCACCATCGAAAGGCCGTCGGCTGCCACATTTCCCTCGCGCAGACGATAAGATGTTTTCGTGCGCCGCGACAAACCAAAGACTTGATCGAGAATATCTTCGATAAGAGGAGCGTCCGAAGCAAGCTGTGGCACAGGGATAAGTTCAAAAGTCATAACATTTCACAATCAATGGGAGGAACTTTAAGCCCTGCTCCAATTGGCAAGGCCGCTTAGCAATGGCCAGCGTGTCGTCGCAGTAAAATGTGAATGGGCTTGAACATGATGGCCCGATACAGCGCCAAAATTGTTTCGTCAAGCGCTCTTACCAAAGTTCGGACGGGGCATGACCGTGCAATATTTCATCCAGCCGCCGCCGTGAACCGGCGGTAATATCGTCGGGCAAATCAGCAATTGGAAAAAATCGCGCATCGGTGATTTCGCGATTTGGCACCCAGTTTTCACGGTGAAACTGGCGCAGCACATAACAACACACAAAATCTCCCGGGAAAACCGGCTCATTCGAAAAAATGCCATGAAGTGTCATAGGGCCATCAGCAATAATGCCCGCTTCTTCTTGAATTTCGCGCGCCGCCGCCGCGATCAGCATTTCACCCCTTTCAACCCCGCCGCCGGGCAAAATCCACCCCGGAGCATAGCTGTGTTTGACCAGCATGACAGCGCCCGCCGAATCAAAGACTGCCACCCGTACGCCCAGTGTTTTGCCGCGCATGAGTCGCGAATAGGGTTGTTGACCAAACCGTGTAAGAAACTTGTAAACAATGGGATACATCTGCTTGCTTGTGCCCTTATCACAATCGCTATAATTGATGCGGCCAACAGCAGCAATGACGAAGAGGAAAATCTGATATGAGCGCAAATAAGATAACCGTGCGCCCCGTTCTCACCAAGGCCGACAAACTTACCTTCCTCAAAGTGCCCTTCGAAATCTACGCCAAGGACAAGAATTGGGTGGCACCACTGTTCTTTGAACGTCTGGAACATCTCGACCCCAAGAAAAATCCATATTTCGAGCATGCCGAGGCACAATTGTTCATTGCTGAGAAAGACGGCAAACCCGTGGGCCGCATCTCGGCGCAAATTGATCGGTTGCATCTTGAACGTTACAAAGATGATTGCGGCCAGTTTGGCTTTCTTGAAGCGATCGATGACACTCAAGTGTTCACAGCGCTCTTCAAAGCCGCTGAAGATTGGTTGCGCGCCAAGGGCATCAAGCGCGTGCGCGGGCCCTTCAGTTTTTCGATCAATGACGAGTCAGGCTTGCTGATCGATGGTTTTGACACACCGCCCAACAGTTTCATGGGCCATGCCCTACCCTATTATGAAAAACAGGTGGGGGCAGCTGGTTTCAAAAAATGCAAAGATCTGCACGCCTATATTCGCGACATGCGCTTGCCCCTGCCGGCGGTGCTGGAACGCATCTATAAGCGCGGCATGGCTTCTGGCAACGTCATAATCCGCGCCATGAATAAGTCTGACATTCAGAACGAAATCAAAATCGTCATCGATATTTTTAATGACGCATGGAGCAATAACTGGGGTTATATCCCCTTCACCGAAGCTGAACTTGCCGCACTGGCCAAAAACTTGAAAATGCTGGTGCACAAAAATGCCGTGCAAATTGCCTATTACAAGGGCCAGGCCGTTGCCTTCATCATCAGCATGCCAAATTTGAATGAATGGTTTGCCGGGCTGAATGGCAAACTGCTGCCCTATGGGGTGCCATGCTTAATCGGCAAACTCTTCACCAAAAAATCAAAATCAATCCGCGTGCCTTTGATGGGTGTGCGCCAACATTTGCAAGATGGAACCTTGGGTTCGGTGCTTTCAATTGGTGTCATCAAAGCCGTCTATGAGTTCCACAAAGCCCGCGGCGTTGAGGAGGTCGAAATGTCTTGGATTCTGGATGACAACACAAGAATGCGCCACATTCTTGAAGCTTCCGGCTCGCGGATATATAAAACCTACCGCATCTATGAAAAGTCGCTCTAACATCTATGGGGTTTTCTCTCGCACATTTTTCTGACGTTCATTTGGGGCCGCTGCCAAGCGGTGCGATCTTCGCTGACTTATCGCCAAAGCGGGTCATCGGTGCCATGTCTTGGATGTATAATCGGCGGAAACTTCACCAGCCAGAAATTGCGGCAAAACTGATCGAAGATATCAAACTCGCCAAACCTGACCACGCGGCTTTCACCGGCGATCTTGTCAATATCGCTGCTCTTGCCGAATTTCAACAAGGCGCAAAATGGCTTGAAAATGCAGGCCCCTCAGACTGGCTCTCCTTCACCCCCGGCAACCATGATGCCTATGTAAAAGTGCCTTGGGCAAAGGGTCTAGGCCTGTTCGAATACTATATGTCCAGCGACATGCGCCAAGACGAGCGCTTTCCCTTTGTGCGCCTGCGCCGCAATATTGCGTTGATTGGTTTAAACGGCGCAGTTCCACAAGGCATGCTGCGCGCTGGTGGAACCGTAGGTGCAGCCCAAATTGAACGACTGCGCCAGAAATTGAAATCCCTACGAGAGCGCGGGTTCTACCGCGTGGTAATGATCCACCATCCACCAATCCCGGGCCTTGCCCATCCCTTGCGCGCGTTATCAGATGCTGCTGAATTGAAAAAACTAATAAGCGAAGAAGGGGCAGAACTCGTGCTGCATGGCCATAACCACACCCGCAGTCTCAACTGGTTAGACTCGCCCCATGGTGCCGTGCCCATTATTGGCGTACCATCAGCATCAATGGTTGATGATGGCCATCATGAAGCAGCCGCTTGGAACAGTTATGACATCGACCGCGCCAAGGGCAAATGGCAAACCAATGTCACAATTCGCCAGTGGCAAGGGCGCGATATGGCATTTAAAACCGTGGCCGAATTTGAACTGGCGCAGAAACCATGACATCAGGTAGTTTACCACGATGATGAGCATAATTGCAGGTTTCCTCTCGCGCATGATCTTGTTGCGCTTTGCTGTTATTTTGGTGGGAATAACCCTGTTTGTTCTCACGCTTGAAATCGTAGGCTTGCTCAGCAATATATTGGCGATCAATCCCAGTGCGCTCATAGCCGTCAGCGAATATGCCTTGGCACGCAGCCCAGGTATCATAGTGACGTTTTTGCCGTTCTGTCTTTTGCTGGCTTTGCTGCTGTCAATCACCGAGCTAACCTATCGCAACGAAATTACCGCAATCTGGTCGGCCGGTATTTCGCCTTCGCGCTTGATTGTGATGTTGGTGCCAGTCGCGGTTGTTATCGGCGCAATTCAATTCTTGATTTCGGATCAAGCCGTTCCAGCTGCGGCTCCTTATCTTCATGATTGGGGCATTGGCGACTATGCCGCAAAATCAACCCATGTGAATCCGGGAGATCCAATCTGGATCAGATCAGGCATTGATATCATTCAGGCAAAATCCGTAAGCCAAGATCGCACCGAAATGAAAAACATCATCATCTTCCGCCGCCAAAGTGATGGTCTCTTGCTGCAACAACTTTATGCCGAAGATGCCAAATTGGCGGGCGACCATTGGCAACTTAGTAATATCAATGTGTTCGACCGTGGTGGCCGCGTGCCCTATCATTTGAATGAGATGACCTATGCTGGCAGTTTGCGCTTGCTGACAGGTGCCGCAACAGACGACCCTCAGGAAATGTCGATTGGTCAAATCGATGACTACATCGCTCATGATGGTTATGGGCAAAGGCCAACTTATGTTTATCAAACGTGGTGGCACAAACGCATATCACCATTTGCCGTCGCCTTGATCATGATCGCCTTATGCGTGCCAATGGCCACAAGGTTCCGGCGCGGCGGTGGCCTGGGGCCATTGCTCGGCATTGGCGTTGGCATGGGGTTTCTGTTTTTTGTGAGCGATGGTGTGGCCGCGTCCATTGGTGAAATCGGCCTTGTCGCACCTTGGCTTGCAGCTTGGACACCAATCATTGTGTTCGGTGCGATAGCCGCAGCACTGGTCGCGCGAACCGAACTTGCTTAAACAGCCACCACTTTTTTGAAGATTGCGATAATCCGGTCAATATCTTCAAAGCTGTGGGCCGCCGAAACCGAACAGCGCAACAAGCACAGGCGGTTTGGTGTTCCGGGTGGCACCGCCATATTCACATAAACCCCCGCTTCAAACAGCCCATTCCACTTGGCAATAGTGGTCAGTTCATCGGGCATTTTAACAGCAATAACCGGGCTCACTTCATTCGTGCCCGTCTCCAACCCCAAAGCCCGTAGTCCATCAAACAATCGTTGTGAATTGGCCCAAAGTCTTGTCCGGCGTTCAGGCTCTTCGCTCAAAACTTTCAGCGCAGCAATTGAAGTGGCAATCGAGGCTGGTGAAGCTGAGGCCGTGAACATATAGGGCCGCATGGCATAGCGCAGTGTTTCAAACAGCGGATGGTTGCCAGCGCCAAACCCGCCAATGGCACCAATGCTTTTGGAGAATGTTCCGATGACAAAATCGACCCCATCTTCCAATCCTGCTTCATCACCAAGGCCGCGCCCATGTGGTCCAAGCACGCCAAATGAATGCGCATCATCTACCAGCAATTGAAAATCATGTTTCTTTTTCAGCGCCACAAAATCAGCCAAAGGTGCACGATCACCCAACATCGAATAAATGCCTTCCAGCACCACAAGCTTACCGCCTTCGGTGTTCTCATCGCGCGCCATGCGCTTGTCCAAGTCCGCCGCATCATTATGCCGAAACCGCACAAGCTTTGCGCCCGAAAGCGTGCAACCATCATAAATCGATGAATGCGAATCCGCGTCGAGATAGATTGTGTCTTTCGGCCCAGCCAAACCCGACAGCATTCCCAAATTAGCCTGATAGCCCGTGGTAAAAACAATGCAATGCTTCAGATTTAAAAATTTAGCCAGCGAGCGCTCAAGTTCCTTGTGCATGGCAAAGCTGCCATTGGCGATGCGTGAACCTGTGGTGCCAGTGCCAAATTCATCAAGCGCCTTTTTGCCCGCAGCGATGCAGCGCTCATCAAAGGTAATGCCCATATAATTATTGGTGCCGGCCAAAATAATTTCGCGGCCGCCAACCATGGCGCGCGTCGGCGAAATCATCTGATCATTGGTAACGCCCAGAGCATTCACACCCATATCCAACATGCGTTGAAAACGATCAGCAATGCCGCGGTGTTTTTCGAGAAGATCAACCATCACTCAAGCCTTATTCTTTTGGGCCGCAACATAGCGCGCCAAATCACCCACTGTGCGGGTTTCGGAAACCACATTCATCGGAATTTCAATATCGAAATGGTCTTCCACTTCCATGATAAAATCGAGAACGCCCACGGAATCAATATTCAGTTCGGCAGGTATGTCGGTTTCAGCGGCAAGTGCCTTGCCTTCAGGGTTATAAGGTGCCAGCAAAGTGCAGATTGTGGGGATGATTTCTGTTTCGGTCATGGCGCTGTTCTAATCACTTGTTTTAGCGGCGGCAACCACCCTCGAGTGCGATACCACGCCACGGTTTCGGCCAAACCTTCCGCCAAGCTAATCGCATTATCGCGTGGCCAGCCCGGCCCCCGCGCCACCCAATCCGTGTGATAAAGCTCATTCACCTTGCCACGATTGACCATGCCATATTGACCAGTGAGCATGGCGCTCCATTCGCTGAACTGCGCTACCGTGTTGACTAAAGGTTTAGGCAAATAGATCAGCCGGTTCGGCTTTCCACTGAGTGCACGATTGAAATCAGCCAGCTCCTGCCAATCATGCCCGCCCTGCCCATCATCAATCTCAAGCACACCCGTTTGATGGCTGATCGCGGCGGCAGCCACAACACGCGCAAAATCCTGCACATGAACCAGCGAGAATTTGGCGTGGCGTTGCCCCGGCACCATCGCAATCGATTTTTGCAAGGCCGACAACAGCGGCAATGTAGCCTTATCACCTGGGCCATAAATCGCTGATGGCCGCAACACTAGAGTTTCAACACCTGTCTTTTGCGTCTGCAAAAAATCTTCGGCCGCGCGCTTGCTGGCTGCATAGGGCGAAAGCTCAGGATTACGCGCAGTGATCGAAGATACCTGCACAAAGCGTTTCACGCCACCAGCAGCGGCAGCCTCAAACACATTGCGTGTGCCAGCAAAATTAACTTTGAAAAAGCTGCTTTCATTCGATGCCGAGATAGCGCCCGCCACATGCACCACAACATCAGCATCAGCGACAAGGTTCCGAAGCACCGCCACATCATCCAGATCGCCCTTGATCACTTCAACCGAAGCGTTAAACTGTCCTTCAACGGGCCGCCGCACTAAGGTATGAACCTGATGGCCACGGCGCAACAGCTCTTGCAGAATAGGCCCACCAGCAAACCCAGTAGCCCCCGTCAATGCGATTTTTTTCGTCATTTGCAAAGATTGCAATGTGAATCAGGCCTTAACGTGGTGCGAAATAATTTCCATTTCGCCAGACAAATATTTCTGCCGCGATTGCGCCCGCGAAAGCTTGCCAGATGATGTGAAAAGCAGGCTCTTCGGCGCCACCAAAACAATCACACAGTCCACACCAGCACTTTGGTGCACGATCTTGCCCACATCGCGCTTCAAAACCTCTTGTGCTTCTGCGTTGCTCAAGCGGCATTCCACCAACACCACAACTTCATCATCGCCATCAATGCCTTCAACGGCAAATGCAGCAACATCACCGGATTTCAAAACGGGCATTTGCTCGGCCGCCCATTCAATATCTTGCGGCCAAATATTGCGGCCATTATGCAAAATCAGATCCTTGGCGCGGCCGGTGATCACAATCTCACCATCCAGCAGATAACCCATGTCACCGGTGTCGAGGAAACCGTCAACACCAATCGTGTCAGCCGTTGCCGAAGGATTTTCATAATAGCCGGTCATCAAGCTAGGGCCAGAAACGAAAATTTTGCCAATCGCGCGTTCGCCCAAAAGTTCTCCGGCCTCGCCGCGCACTTGCAATTGATGGCCAGAAACAATCTTGCCGCACATCACAAAATTCCGCGCCACATCATCGGATGGATCGGTGGAAGGCACAGCCTTGTTTAAACCACGAAGTGCTGCACGATCAACCCGGTCAACGCGCACTGGTGTCGCTGCATTCGCAAAACTAATCGCCAAGGTCGATTCTGCCATGCCATAGCTCGGCATAAATGCTTTGCGGTCAAATCCAGTGGCCGCAACGCTAACTGCAAAATTCTCCAACACATCAGGCCGCACCATGTCGCCACCAATACCAGCCGCGCGCCAAGATGAAAGATCAAAACCCGCCGCCTCACCATTGATGCGCTTGGCCACGAGGTCATAACCAAATGTGGGGGAGAAAGAGACAGTGGTGCGATTTTCCGACATCAGCTTCAGCCAGAGTGTTGGCCTGCGCGCAAAAGCCGTGGTCGCCAAATAATCCATGCTGGATTGCGACATCATGGTGGACAAACAAAAACCCACCAAACCCATATCATGATAAAGCGGCAGCCAAGAGAACCCACGATCCGTCGGCTTGACGTTGATGCCATCACGCAAAATGCTCACACCATTTGTCATGATCGCGTGCTGCGAAATCAAAACACCTTTGGGCGCTGATGTGGAACCAGACGAATATTGAATATAGGCCACATCATCCACACCAAAGCCTTGCAGCTTGGTCATCGACTCTGGCAAATCTTTCACATCATCGTGGCTCAATATAATCTGCACATCGGCGGCCAAAGCGGCCTCGCGCAATGTCTCAATTTGCGCAACCGTGCTCACCACGGCATTGGCATGGGCGGCTTTCAACATGCCGGTAATGCGTGCCACATAAGCTTCGCGCCCACCAATATACATGCTGTAGGGAATGGGGCATGGCACCAAGCCTGCATATTGGCAGGCAAAGAATGTGATCATAAATTCAGGGCCAGTTTCAGCCACAATGGCCACCCGGTCGAACCGGTGAAGGCCCAGAGATAAAAGCCTGCGCGCCGTGATCAATGCCTGCGCCCGAAGCTCTGAATAGGGCAAGACATGCTCAAGAGCGCCACGACCGGAATAAAAATTGAAGCCGGTAAGGCCACGCGCGGCATAATCCAAGCTGGCAGCTAGCGTTCCAAAGCCACCAACCTGCTGTGGTAAGTCGCGGTTAGAGGTCGGCGTGCGCACCAATGTTTTTGCGCCCTGAACCTTTTCAGCTACTGCTAGAGAACTCGTCATCTAAAAAATCACCCACAGCCAGTAAAAACACCGCAAATCATCAGGATTTCGGTAAAGTCAAACTACCAAGTCTGGGGGTCGTTCTGGAAATCAAAAGGTGTTTCATAATATTACATTCAGGAAAAGTCTAAAAGCTAAGCTTTCCCAATAACATAGCTGCAACCAATAAACCCAGGATGCCAAACGCGGCACCCGTGATCCAAACATAAACCAAATCCACCAGCGAATATGAGTTTTGTGCCAGTCCCGGCATCGGTAAAAGTCCACGCGCCAATTTTTCATGCGCAATCATGCGGTGCGCCAAATATTTCACGATATAGTTCGCCATCGCCTTCACATCAGCCGATTCAAACAGAGTTTCGCGCCGATTGTCTTGGTCTTGCACCAGACGATAAGTGCGCGGGTCAGGTTCCATCACCACCGCTGATATCAAATCAAGCCAGAGCTTTGGCGTGGCCCCAGGTTGAACGTTTAAATCAAACAGCGCCCGCGCCTCGGCATTTCCGGCAATCATCGGAACAATCTCGGCCCGCAAAACGTCAAGGCGCAATGCGCGCGCGTCGGCCAGGTCAAGCGTGGCATCCAGCCGCGAAGCTGCAGCCAGCCTGGCCTCTCGTAACGCCTTGGTTAACTCTTGACGCTCAGCCATTGATACAAACCCAGTCTCCACCTGTGCCAAATCAGGGCAAATTCATACCCTGATCAGACAAGTTGACGCGAGCAATGCATAAACCGCGCCATCTCACTTGGCCCGGTCGAGCGAGAACCCAAAATCACCTTCAATCCATGTGTCTTTTTCGCTGGCAATGGCTTGTACGGGCAGCATTGCCGTTTGAACCGAAAGGCCGTTCATCCGCTTCATCGCAGTGCCAATGGCCATAAATTCCACCAGCCCACCACCGATTTCGGAAATATAAGTCTTAACGCCAATCACTTCTTGAGCACCCAACGCATCAGCCTCACGCTTCAAACGGTCAATGGCAATTTCGCGGGCATCATGAATTAACGAGGTTAAATCAGAAACCTCACCTTTGGAGAATGATTTGAATGCCGCCAAAAACCCGCCGACAAACCCAAGCGAATAGATCGATGTGGACATCAGAAGTTTAACCGGTGCATAGCCCAGACTGGTCATCGCCCATAATTCTTCGCCCGTCAGATCACTGGTTACAGGCTCATTGGCGCTTGCAGCAGGTAACGCTGGGTTAAAGCAAGATGTTCCAGTCATCACCATTTCGTGCAAACTATGCCACGGCAAAATTGTTGTGCGAATGCCAAGTGCCGCATTGCCGCCATCAGCTTTGGTCTGCGCCACAAGGCGCTCCAAAGCTAAATGCCGCGTGTGATTGAAGATATCGCTATATTCCTTGATCTCGCCGCGCGCCAAAGTTTTGAGCGCCCCCAAAAAACCGCCGCCAACGCCAATCGAGTAAGCGATATTGCCAAACACATGATTGAGCGGTTGATACCCTGCATCCATATGGCAATAGAGTTCTTGCGCGCTGCCAGCACTGGTGAAGAATTTCCCGCCCGCCGCTTCAGCATGCACGCAAGACCCCACAAAAAGAAACTCGGTACTGCCACTAAAATCGCGAAGTTCGCCCGTGACACCAGCCACCCCAGAAGCACCCTCACGTTTGGCTTCACTTACCATGCGGCCAAATGAATTGGCACGGCCATCATGAATGGCTTCCGTCACTTGATGAACCTCCCCGCCCATCAAGTTTTTGACGCCTGCCCCAATACCACCCAAAAAGCCCATGGAATTAACACTATTGCCAACCACCAGCTCGCCAGCAGAATAGTTTTTCAAAGCCATGCAATAAACTTCATTGCCCGAAAGTCCTGTAACCTTTGCCATCACATTACCTCGTTAAAAAATTATTATCGAATTCAGTTACTGCATGAGGCCGGAACCGGATCTGTTCCAAACCAAAGCTCAAATGTATTTGGCCGTGCTTTGCCCGCTGATCCATCAGTGGTTGAAAGATCCTTTACGTCCACCTTCAAACCAACATCGTTGAACATTTTTGCTAGGTCTTTTCCACGCGGCAAGTCAGACGCCAAAAATACGCGCAGCTCATGCCCCTCGCCCGCCCATGTGGCACGCGCAAAAGCTGGAACCACCAAACTGTTGCTATCCGTATCGCGCATTTTCCCAATCAGCGTGCGAACACAAAGCCGCTGCGTATCATCCTGTGTGTGCACAAACAAACGGCTGGGCAAGCGTTCCAAGGCCTGCCTGAAAGTCACTTCAACTTTTGGATTTTCGG
Organism: Aestuariivirga sp.; assembly: GCA_043784785.1. Lineage (GTDB taxonomy): Bacteria > Pseudomonadota > Alphaproteobacteria > Rhizobiales > Aestuariivirgaceae > Aestuariivirga. The sequence continues at coordinate 41,944 of JAYVXY010000203.1, forward strand.
CTGAAGCTTTCACCAATGCCTGTTCCATCAACGGCAACAACTCTTTGTCAGAAGACGAATTTGCGTAGCCCAGTTGCGCTGCCACAAATTCAACCGGAACTTTATCGTTTTTCAGTAAATATTCAAACATGGCCACGCCATATTTGCGTTTCTCAGGGTTCTGATCACTTACCAAGTCAATCATGGTTTTGAGATCATTCAAATTCTGCTGCCAGCGCGTATAATAAAGGCCCGTACCCGCCACCGAAAGCGGAATCATTACCGTTGCCAAGAGTTGCAACAAAGTTTCGCGAAGTGAATTCGATATGTTCATTTAACCAGAGAATCTCCGTGCATCAACCAGTCTAGCTGGCCTCATGCCTTGTAAAAAGGGCGTAAAATAAGGCGCAGCAAAGGCACATCAGAAAACCCCTCAACCCCTATTTTCATATCAACATCACGTTTGTGCAAACTGCGGCTGCGAAAAACGCCATCCCATAACGACAATATCGTTGAATAGTTTGAATCCGTATCTTGCCGCAACGCATGATGGTGCACCCAATGGATCGAAGGTGTCACGATCACATAGGCAAGCGCTCGCTCAAATCCAGGTGCCAAGCGCACATTTGAATGCTGAAACAACGCGGCCAGTGTCAGCAACGTCTCAAAAATCACAACATTCTGAAACGGCACTGCTAATAGAAATACGACGAGGGCACGCGCCAGAGATGAAAGCACAACCTCGCCAAAATGAAACCGCAAACCCGAACTTGCATCGAGCGTTTCATCCAGATGATGCACCTCGTGAAACCGCCAGAGAAACGGCACCACATGGTTCAGCCTGTGCCAAATATAAATCCAGCAATCAAGAATAAGCAAATCAAGCCCTAGTCCCAGCCAACCACTCCACCATTCAGGCCGCCAATGCAGCGCGAGGCCAACGGCCAGTGTTGTGATCGGGATAACAATGAGTGGGCCTAAAACAATGTTCAAGCCTGCCAGTGAAAAATTCCGGCCCAATCGGCTGAGCTGGAACCGCACAACCACAAGCGGAAATTTCCGCTCCAACACCATCAGCACAATCAACACGCCGACAACAAACACGCCCTTGCCAAAATGCAAATGGTCAAGCCAGTTCACGCAGAAATAATTCGGTCTGGATGATAAGGTAGCAACAACGCGTCGCGCTGATCATTCATGATTTCATTTGCGCCAAATCCACCCAAAGCGGGAGCCAGCGTGATGCCAGAATGGGTGACGGCGACATAAAGCCCTTTAGTGTTCTTCGGCCTTCCAATGGCCGGGCATCCATCCACAGGCGTTGGCCTGAACCCAAGTGTATAATAATCCATTTTCAAATTCTTGGTGCTATCCACCAAACCCGGCAACTTGGCCAATAATTCAGCGGCCGTTGCCGCAGGGTCATCGCCCGGCTGCGAGCCGCCAAAATCACGGCCCAAAACCAATCGACCATCCACTGTTTGCCTCACATGGAATTCTGGCGACATCACCAATCCGTTCAATATCTTCCGCGTGGGTTCAGTGTGAACCAGCAATCCAGCAGGCGCATCAACCATCAAGTGAATGCCTATCGCCGCGAGAAGCTTGAGCGTGCCGATACCTGAAGCAAGCACAACCTCATCAGCGAGATGAAGTTCGCCATTGCTCATCACACCAACAACGCAGCCATTGCGCATTTCCAACTGTGATACAGATTGCGATGTTATAAAACGCACACCCAGCGCCTCTGCCGCTTGAACAAAACCATTGACCGCCGCCGCAGGCTCAATCATGCCTTCACCCGCTGCATAGGCAGCAAGCTTTGGAGCAGCGATCAAACCAGACTCTATTGCTTTGGCTTCGGTGCCATCAACCAATCGCACATCATAACCCAATGCAGCCTGTTGCTTGGCATAGTCCACCAATTCTGCTTCGCTCAAATCCCACAAAAGCCCGCCGCACCAATTCACCGAAAGCTGGTTATGAACTGCAGCCAAGCGCCGCCACATCGCCATAGATTGCATGCGCAATTTCACATAAGGCACCGGGTTGCCCCAACTGGCATTAATCCATGCCCATGTGTTTGGCGTGGCCACACCGCCAGTTTTAGTCTGGGCGTCAAAAACCGTAACTGCAGCACCCTTGGCCGCCAAATGATAAGCCAGGGATGCACCGACGATCCCCGCCCCCACGACAATGATTTTTTTCTTCATTGCACGAGGATATCACAACCTCCGCCGCGACAAAAATAAAATCGAATTCTTGAGCTTTATAGTGCATCAGGCTAAGAAATCCGTGGGGGTTTTTCCAACCTGATTTGGAGGCCAAATTGAACACTAAATTATCACTTGTCGCAGCTCTACTTTTGGCAACAACTTCTGGCGCAAAAGCCGACTGCATGGGCGAACTCAGCGCCATTATGGAAGCCCATAAAACCGCCGGCCCCTATCATGTGTCGATGACGGCGAACATCGGCGGCAAGGCCATGAAAAATGAAATCGATGTCATCTTGCCATCAAGCTTTCATATGAAGTCCGACAAGATGGAAACCATCATGCTGAAATCCGGCGCATGGATGAAAATGGGTGGCAAATGGATGGCCATGCCAGCCCAAGTGTCGGCAATGACAACCGGCATGATCGCCCAAGGCATGGAACAAGGCGTGAAGAACGTCAAAAACCTGCAATGCCTCGGCGCCCAAACCTATGAAGGCGGCCAATTCACCGCTTATTCGTTCGATAGTTCTGCCGAATCCATGGGCATCAAGGCAACCAGCCACATCACCATGTATACCAATGACAAGAAACAGCCCGCCTGGATGGTGATTGATGGGACTGCAATGGGCAAGAAAAACATGGTGGTTCAGAAGATAACATTTGATCCGGCAATCACCATCAACCCGCCAAAATAATCAAACGCTCACAGCGCGGAACAAGCTTCCGCGTTTTTAGTGAAATCTCAAGCTATCGGATAATGACATGCAACCGTTCTTTGTCCCTCACGGAGATTGGGCAAAGGCCGTTCGACTTTACATCGATCCTGCGCAATGGGGCAACGTGGGTGGAAGCGACAACCCGCTGGTGGATTTATGGGGCTCGGCACATCACCTGCAAGAATGATACGCTTGGCAGACCCAGCCTTCGTCACATCGGGAACGGGCACTGCTGAAATAAGCGCTTGCGTGTAGGGATGTGCTGGTTTGGTAAAAATATCATCAGCATTTCCGAGTTCTACAATCGAGCCCAGATACATGACAGCAATGCGTGTGGAAACCTGGCGCACCACGCTCAGATCATGCGCGATGAACACATAGGTGAGGTTTAAACGCTCTTGCAAATCAGCCAACAGATTAACGATTTGCGCTTGCACAGAAACATCGAGCGCTGAAACCGGTTCATCCAGAACAATCAGCTTTGGTTCAAGCGCAATAGCGCGCGCAATACCAATGCGTTGACGCTGGCCACCTGAAAATTCATGCGGAAAGCGCAATGCGTGGTCTGGCTGCAAACCTACGAGATCCAAAAGTTCGGCCACACGTTGGCCAATCTGTTTTTCGTTTAGTTTGGAATGCACCCGAAGCGGCTCAGCAATCAAATCACGAACACGGCGGCGGGGATTGAGCGAAGCATATGGATCTTGAAACACCACCTGTAGTTCTTTGCGCAATGGTCGCATCTCGCGCATCGATTTATGCGTAATATCTTGACCATTGAAATTCATGACCCCCGATGAAATCTCATACAGTCTGACCATGCAACGGCCCAAAGTGGATTTGCCGCATCCTGATTCACCTACCAGACCCAGCGTTTCGCCTGGCATGATCGCCAGCGACACGCCATCAACCGCATGTACAATTTGCTTGCCACGCGCCGAAAAGCGACTACCCACCGTGAAGTCTTTGCTCACATCAATGGCTTCAAGCAATGGCTTTTGTGTCATGATGGCCTTACCAAAAAGCAGGCGGCGGCGTGCTCATCGCCAATCAATTCCGGCTGGGCCGAGCAGGCTTCAAAACGCTTCGGACAGCGCGGCCCAAAGGAACAACCGGGTGGCCGATTAAGCAATGAAGGCGGTGAGCCTGAAATGGCGCGCAAGCGTTTTGGCTTCTCGCCTTCCAGCGGTGGAATGGAATCAAGCAGGGCCCGCGTATAAGGGTGCTGCGGCTTTAGAAACACGTCATTGCGATTGCCACGTTCAACAATGCGACCAGCATACATCACCATCACACGGTCAGCGATTTCGGCAATAACGCCCATATCATGGGTGATGAACACAACGGCTGATTTATGATTGCGTTGCAGCTTGCGCACCAGATCGAGAATCTGGGCTTGCACCGTAACATCAAGCGCCGTGGTTGGCTCATCGGCAACAAGCAATGATGGATTACAAGACAGCGCCATGGCGATCACGGCGCGCTGACGCATGCCGCCTGAAAGCTGGTGTGGATAGCGATCATAGGCTTCAGCGGGGCTTGGAATATTCACTTCGCCAAGCAAATCGATGGCTTTTTGGCGGGCAGCAGTTTTGCTGATATTTTGGTGGGCCAAAATCTGCTCGGCAATTTGCCAGCCGATTGTGTAGACAGGAGTGAGCGCCGTCATCGGATCTTGAAAGATCATGGCGATTTCATTGCCGCGCAGCTTGCGCATTTCCTTGGGCACCAAACCCACAAGCTCGCGGCCCTTATATTTAATTGAACCTTCAATCACCGCATTGGGATCATTGATCAGGCCCATCACCGCCAGAAGCGAAACAGTCTTGCCTGAGCCAGACTCGCCCACCATGCCCAGAATTTCACCTTCCGCCACACTGAAACTCACACCATCAATGGCGCGCATCAAGCCTTGTTCGCTGCGGAAAGATACTTTGAGGTTGCGCACATCAAGCATCAGGCTTTCCTCACGCGCGGGTCGAGAAGAATGTAAACCACATCAACCAAAGCATTGGCCAAAACCACAAAGAACGACGCGAAAATCACCGTGGTCATGATGATGGGGAGATCGAGGTTGAGCAAAGCGTCATACGTAAGTTTGCCGATACCTTGTAGATTAAACACCACTTCGGTGAGAAGTGCCGAGCCACCAACCAGCGCGCCGAAATCCAAACCGAATAAAGTGACAAAACTGATAAGCGATGTGCGCAACGCATGCCGCAACAATATGCGCGTTTCCGAAAGGCCCTTGGCGCGCGCCGTGCGGATATAATCTTCCTGCATCGCTTCGATCAAATTGGAACGCAGCACACGACCATAAAGACCGATGTAAAGAATGGCCAAGGTAATCCACGGAATAACCAAAGTTAAAAACCACGCCTTGGGGCTGGCGGTGAAATTTTTATAACCCAGCGGCGGCACCCAGGAAAACATCCACGTATCATGAAAGCGGCTTTGGGTTACGAGGTTCATCACCTCACCCAACCAGTAAACTGGCATCGAAATGCCGATGAGGCCCATGATCATCAGCAACTTATCCAACCAACTATCCTTATTGGCAGCCGCGACGGTACCAATGAGAATGCTAAAAACCACCCATAGAATGGCAGCCCCCAAAACCAGCGACATGGTCACCGGAATCGTATCCATAACCGCAGGCACAACTTTCCAACCGCGATTCACAAATGAGGTCAAATCGCCGGTAATGAAAATCTTTTTCATCATGGTCAGGTATTGAATAAAAAATGGCTGGTCGAGGCCGAAGCTTTTGCGCACCGCATCTAGAATTTCAGGGCTTGCGCCGCGGCCGGCAATGCGCGATGCCGGATCAGCACCAGGTGTTGCAAAGAAAATCAGGAACACCAGCACACTGATCCCGAACATCACGAAGAACATCTGCCAAATGCGTTGGATGATGGCCAGCAGCATTAGCCGCGTCCCAATTTGACTTTTGAGCGCGGATCAAGCGCATCGCGCAAGCCATCGCCCAAAACATTGAGTGCCAATACGGTAATGACAATCGCAATGCCCGGCGCCAGCGCCACCCAGGGCCGAGAATAAAGCAGGCCTTGCCCGTCTTGAATGATCGTTCCCCAGCTGGCATCAGGCGGCTGCACGCCAATCGACAAAAATGACAGAGCCGATTCCGTTAGCATGTTCAGCGCCATCATCAGCGGCACAAAAACAATCAGCGTCGTTGTTACATTCGGCAAAATATCGCGCAGCAAAATCCGGTGGCTGGGCACGCCTAAACTTATTGCGGCCAGCACAAATTCACTTTCGCGAAGCGAAAGCACTTGGCCCCGAATAGGCCTTGCCACATAGGGAATATAGATAATGCCGATAATAAAAACCGGCAACCACAGGCTTCCTGATTCAATGGTGATCGGGCCGATGTTCAGGCCGTGAGCAATCATCACAATCGAAAGCGAAATGGCCAAAAGATAAACTGGAAAGGCCCACAGCACATCAAGGATGCGCGACAATACCATATCAATCACGCCGCCAAAAAAACCAGCAGCAAGGCCTAATATGGTGGCAAACAGCAATGTGAGAATGGTTGCGCCACTTGCAATTAAAAGCGAAGTTTGGCCGCCATAGAGCAAGCGCGCCATCACATCCCGGCCCTGATTATCGGCCCCCAGAAAATATTGCCCGAGCTTCCATGTCGGCCCGATGGGGTTATAACCAAGGCCCAATCCTTCAGTTGATTGCTCCATCACCGGAACAGTCTGGCCATTCATATTGATCGTGGCATCAAGCGTGGATGTGAACGGATTAACGCCAGCCCAATGCGCGTAGGCAGGTGCCAGCAAACACAACACCAAAATCAAAACAAAAACCCAAAATGCAGCCATGGCAGATCGGTCACGGGCCAGACGACGCATGGCCGTGGCCCAAGGGCCACGGCTCACTGGTTTATGTGCTTCAGTAACAGCAGTCACTTGGTTTCAGTCTATTGAACCCAAGACTGGGTAACCATGTAGTAATATTGCGAATTGAATTGGAAATTTCCAAGACGCTTCGAAACGAAATCAAGATGCTTGGGCGTGAACAACGCCGCAGCAGGCGCTTGATCAGTAATCGCCTTGTCTATTTCCGCCCACATCTTGTTGGCGGCTGGTTGATCCGTCACACCAAGGGCAAGCGCTGCCTGCATCTTGGCATCAATATCCTTGTTGCAGAAGCCAGCCATATTGATCGAGCTGTCTGAGCCCGGCGTAAAGCTGGCACAGCCAAACAAGATATAAGCAAAATCCGAAGCTGCCGGATAATCCTGATACCACTGGGTGACTGACATCTGAACTTTGTTGTTAGTGTTTTGAATGTAAGTGAATTGAGTGTCAGGCGAGATCGGTTTCACGTCGGTTACATAACCCAAATCATTCATCACACTCTGCAGATATACACCGATTGATTTTGCAACCGTCTTATCTTCAGGAATGATTGTCACTTTCATACCCTTGGTGCCAGATTCTTCAACCAGCTTCTTGGCTTTTTCCAAGTCAGGGGCCGACCATTTGGCACCTGGGTCTTTGGTATAGGGGCAATAATCTTCGTGGCCAGGAAAGTCCGGCGGCAAAATTTGGCACACGGGCGAAGCCAGCACTGGCCCACCGAACAGATTGACCAATGCCTTGCGGTCAATGGCATAATTCACAGCCTGCCGCACTTTGACATTATCAAACGGTGGCAGATTATTGTTCATCGGCACATACCACCATGCGGTCAGCGGCGTGACGTGAACTTGATCTTTATTTTTCGTGCCCATTTCAGCCAAACGGTCAGCTGGTGCTTCATCAAACATCCAGTCTGCTTCGCCGTTCTGCACAGCCGTCACCTGCGCTTCCTCGGTGAGGCCAAAATCATATTGCACCACATCAGGATAGCCATCAGGCTGCGCGGTTTCACTCCACACTTTGAAGTTTGGGTTGCGGCTCAGCGTCATGCCTTTATTGGGGTCATAGGCTGAAATCGTATAAGCACCGGTGCCGATCAATGGCTTGGTGCCTGAATCCGCCATGGGTGAATCTGCTGGCACGATCACAGCATGTGGAAGCGCAATTTTATCAAAAAATTCTGCATCTGGCCGTGTCAGATTAATGGTCACGGTGTTTGCCGCTTCATCGCCAATCACGCCGCCCTCCAGCGTGCAGGTCTTGGCGTCTTTCAGGCATTTATCAGCACCAACGATCACAGAAAAAAAGCCACCTGCCGTGGGGCTAGACACTTTGAAGATGCGCTGAAACGAAGCCACTACATCTTTCACACCCAATTCACGGCCATCAGAAAATTTAATACCTTTGCGAATTTTAAAAACGTAGGTCTTGCCATCATTGGTGGGCACTGGAAAAGCCTCGGCAACGTCTGGCACTTTTATGAAGCCATCAGCACCAGCAGCCTTTTGAAAGCTGATCAAGCCATCATAAACCGATTGATAAAGCTGCCAATATTGCAGCGTGTAATTGATATGCGGATCAATGGTGCCCGCTGCCGCATGCGAAACCAAACGCAGCGTTCCGCCACGATGTTCCTTCATATATTCGGCTGATGCGGGCGCTGCTGCGCCAAATGCAAAAGCCGCAAGTGCTGCGCCCGTTAACAAATATTTTTTCATATTTCTCTCCTGGTTTTTTTATTAATCATTGGCGTTGAGGAATGTCCCAACGCGTTTCATGCAATCATGTTGTTCCTCCACATGGGGCATATGGCTTGAATTCTCGAATATGTGCCAAGTGGAATTTTTGATGTGGTCAGCAAAGGGCTGCACACAAGCAGGCGATGCTTCATCATGGCGGCCAGAAATAATATATGTTGGCACATTGATATTGTGCAGGCGGTCAATCACGCTCCAGGTCTTCAAGCTGCCAACGATGAAGAACTCATTGGGTCCATTCATCACGTTATAAACCGTGGGGTTGCGCGCCACCTGTTCGAATGTCTCTGTCACCTCCGGCGGAAATGGCACAACGCGGCACACATGGCGTTCATAAACCCACATGGTGGCCGATTGATATTCAGGATCATTGGTCGTGCCAGCAGCTTCATGTTTGTTCAACGCATCTTGAATGTGCTGCGGCATTAATTTGCGCATGCGCGCAGCTTCACTCATCCACAAAGCCATTGAAGCGGGCGAATTGGCAATGGTCAGAGATTTTAATCCGGCCGGTCTTGTTGTGCCATATTCAGCGCCCAACATGCCACCCCAGCTTTGGCCCAACACATGAAATTTTCCGCGCTGGCCCAGATAATTGACGAGATTGTTCAACTCATCAATGAAAAGTTGCACCGTCCAGAAATCAGCACCCTTCTCAGGCAGCAAAGTCGAGTTGCCACAACCCAGCTGATCATAATGGATCACCGCACGCCCATCGATGCTCAGCAACTTATAGGCATCAACATAATTATGAGCTGCACCCGGGCCACCGTGAAGAATGAAGACAGGCGGCTTTTTCGCTCCGATATCGCCAGAGATGCGATACCAAGTTTCATAATCGCCGAACTTTGCGCGGCCTTCAGTTGAACTGATTTTCGTCATTCACGCACCTCTTGCTTTTTCAGCAAGTGATGGACGCTATCTCGACTTTTGAACTCTGGCAATGCCCCTGTGACAATTGACACATTTTTAGTTTCGGATGATCATCGCCCTCATGAAATGCACCCACACGATCCACAATCACACCTGTCACCACGGCTGGAACAACGCCAACACACCGGTGCTTAAAATCGCTCCCGGTGAAAGCATCAGCTTTAATCCACCCGATGCTTCAGGTGGGCAGATCAACGCCAAATCCACTTTGACGGATTTGAGCAAACTGGATTTCAGCAAGGTCAACCCCGTTGCCGGACCAGTTTATATTGATGGTGCTGAACCAGGTGATGCGATCAAAATAACACTGCTTGAATTTGGGCCTTCTGGCTGGGGCTGGACTGCAAATATCCCCGGTTTTGGTTTACTGGCTGATCAGTTCAAAGATCCAGCTCTGCATATCTGGAAATATGATGCTGCAAGTCTCGCACCCGCCCTTTATGGGCCGGGTGGTAAAGTTCCATTGAAGCCATTTTGTGGAACAATTGGTTTGGCACCAGCTGAAGCGGGTCAACATTCTATCGTTCCGCCACGCCGCATGGGCGGCAATTTGGATATTCGCGATATTGCAACAGGCACTGAACTTTACCTGCCTGTCGAAGTAAAGGGCGGCCTGTTCAGTGTGGGCGACACGCATGCAGCACAAGGTGATGGCGAAGTGTGCGGCACAGCCATTGAAAGCCCCTGCACCATTGCGGCCAAATTTGAATTGGTGAAAGGCGCCAATCTGGCTTTTCCGCGTTTTACGACACCCGGCCCGGTCACCCGTCACCTCGATGTGAAAGGCTATGAAGTGACGACCGGCATTGGCCCTGATCTCATGGAAGGGGCGAGAGCTGCGGTTTCTGGTATGATCGAACTTCTATCAAAGCGCTATAACATGAATGCAGTTGACGCCTATATGTTGTGCTCGGTGTGCGGTGATCTGCGCATCAGTGAAATTGTGGACATGCCAAACTGGGTGGTGAGCTTCTATTTCCCACGTGTTGTTCTGGAATAGAAACTCAATTCGGCATTATTGTTGATCACCATCGAAAGACACAGCCAAGAAGTGTTGCAACAGCAACGTGTCGCTATCGATTAATTATCACCTGAATGAAATTAGTGGCGAGAGAGGTTGATGCGGGCTCGTTACCGCAGCGGTTTGTCGCCCATCGGTTTGATTTCACCACCAAAACGATATCCAACACCAGCTTCTGTCAAAAGCAACTCAGGATCGGCTGGGTGGGTTTCAATTTTTTGCCTGATTTGGCCGATCATCACTCTGAGATACTGAACGTCCAAAGTGTGGGCTGGCCCCCAAACGACATTTAGAATTTGTTTATGGGTGAGGACACGATCGGCATTCCTAACCAGCAGCAGCAACAACTCAAACTCTTTTGGTGTCAGGTGCACCAGCCGCCCATCCTTCGTTATTGTATGCTTAAGCGTATCAACAACAATTCCACCTGCCTGATAGAGGGTTGCAGTGGCTGCATCATTTTTGCGATTTCGAAGATGGACGCGCAACCTCGCCATCAGCTCGCCAATACCAAACGGCTTGTTGATGTAGTCATCTGCACCAAGATCCAGTGAATCAATTTTTTCTGATTCCCGGTCCCGCGCTGAAAGCACGATAATCGGAATAGTTGACCATGCACGAATTTCTCTGATGACATCCTTTCCGTCCTTGTCCGGCAACCCAAGATCGAGAACAATAATGTCAGGCGCCATTGTCGCCGCAAACTTCACGGCCTCAGCCGCATTGGCAGCCGTGATCACATCAAAATCACCGGCCGCTAGGCCAGGACGCAAGAAACGCAGAATTTGAGGTTCATCATCGACAACCAAAACCCGTGGTTTATTGATCATTTGGCTTCTGCCTTAAAGCGAACAGTAATGCGGGTTCCGCGACCATTGGCAATGGGGCTTTCAGCTTTCATTGTGCCCCCCATGGCTTCTGCAATACCACGACAAATGGCCAGCCCCAATCCGGTGCCGGGTGAACGACCATCACCATCTTTAACACGGTAGAATTTTTCAAACACGCGTTCCAGGTCTTCACCAGGAATGCCAATGCCCTCATCTTCAACCTTCAGGAAGATGTCTGTTCCATTCATTTCAACAGCCACGAAGGTTGATGTGTCCTCTGCTGAATATTTATTGGCGTTGTCGAGTAAATTAAACACCAACTGTTCCAAAAGTGCCGCATCGCCGCGCGTTGGCGGCACGTCGGGCTGCATGCGAGCCATGATCTTGCGTTGTGGCCAAGTTTGCCGAGCGCGACGGATAGCGGCTGCAACCACATCCGCAATGTCGATTTGTTTGGCTGCAAGTTTGACCCCGCCCCCTTCAACCTTTGTCATATCCAGAATATTCGAAACAAACCGCGACAGACGGCTCGCTTCTTCTTCAATATTGGCCAATAGATCATCCCGAACCGTCTTGGTCATCTTGCTATGCAGGCTGCGCAATGTTGTGACCGAGCCCAAGATTGAGGAAAGCGGGGTTCTGAGATCGTGCGAGATCGATGACAATAATGCCGAGCGCAACTTTTCACCCTCAGCCGTGGCGCGTGCTTCTGCTGCTTCATCCGCCAGGATTGTGCGTTCCAATGCAATGGAAACCTGGCCCAGCAGCGCCTCGATCATTCGGTTTATATCGGCTGAAAGCTTTGCTTCCCTCGGCCTGATGCCGACCACGCCAACAATCCCATGCGGCGTTTTGAGCGGATGATACTGGAACGTGGCGTTCGGCAACGTCTCTGAACTCCAGCCTGCTTTCTCACCATGACCGAGCGACCAGCGCGCCGCCGTCCAGTCCGAAGGGCCCAAGCTATCTTCAGGCGGCATACCCGCCACGATCGACAATTCGCCAGACTTATTCAGCAACACAATGGATTGGCCCTTGATAGTAGCCGCAGCCTGCGTGGCAACAATCCAAAGAAGGTCATCAAGCTTTGCACTTGCGGATAGTTTGCGTGAGAGATCGAAGAGTGTTTCGACCTGATTGACACGAAATTGTGCAGCAACCGACTGTTCACGAACACGCCCGGCAAGGCCACCAGTCAAAACCGCTACGAGCAAGAAAATCAGAAGAGCCAGCAACTCAGGAGGGCTGGCGATTGTGAATGTATAGATCGGTTCAATAAAAAAGAAATTATAGGCAAGGAATGAGAGGCCTGCTGCGAATACCGCACTCCACGTGCCATAGGTGACCGCGCAAAACAGCACAGCAGCCAGAAAAATCATCGACAGATTTGGTAGTTTTAAGAAATGGTTCGCAACAAGACCAATAAGCACTGCCACTGTTACAGCTATTGGCACAGCTACAAGGCCACCTCTTGTCAAGTGAGGAAGACGGAACTTGGACAACCGAGTTTTAATCTGTTCATCGGTAATAACGTGAACTGCAACACCATGCGCCTTGCGCAATATTTCGTCAGACAAGGAGTGGTGGCGAAATTGTTTCAGAATTCCCGGAGCTGAGCGTCCCATGATGATTTGCGTAATGTTTTCCCGGCCAGCGAATGCCAGCAATTCGCTTGGCAAGTCTTTGGCGGTCAGGCGAGAAACCTCGGCCCCGAGCCTTGAGGCCAGTTCGAGATTCGAGTCCAACCGCGAGATCCTCTCCTCATTTGGCATAGGCTCATTGGGCTTTGAGGCGTGCACAGCAACCCAGGTCGCATTCAATGCCCCTGCCATACGGGCAGCCTCGCGCACAACCCGCTCAGATGAAACATCTCCACCGACGCAAACCAATATCCGGTCCGCCGTCGGCCATGGCCCTTCAATGGCGTGCTGACGCAAATATTCCACCATCTGGTCATCAACACGCTGGGCCGTGCGGCGCAAGGCCAGTTCACGAAGTGCTGTAAGGTTTCCAACTTGCAGAAAATTATCTGCCGCCCTTCGCGCATTGTCCGGCAGATAAACTTTGCCTTCCTTCAGACGCTGAATCAATTCATCTGGCGTAATATCAACCATGACCACATCTGCGGCGGTTTCGATGATGGTGTCGGGCACCAGTTCGCGCACTTTTATGCCGGTAATGGTGGCCACAACATCCGACAGGCTTTCGATGTGTTGAATATTGAGTGCCGTCCAGACGTTGATCCCGGCATCGAGCAGTTCTTCAACATCCTGATAACGTTTTGCGTGGCGCGAGCCGGGGGCGTTGGTATGGGCCAGTTCGTCTACAATGATGAGTTTTGGTTTGCGGGCTAAAGCCGAATCCAAATCAAACTCCATGAGTGAATGGCCACGATAATCGATAGTTTTGCGCGGCAGCACCTCAAGACCATCGAGTAGAACTGCGGTTTCAGCGCGGCCGTGAGTCTCAACAACCCCCACAACCACATCCTTTTTTTCACCTCTCAGACGTTGCGCACCCGACAACATTGCATAGGTTTTTCCAACACCAGGCGACGCACCGATAAATATCTTCAGCTTGCCGCGTTGCTCATTTGCCGCAAGCTCCAAAAATGCATCCGGTGAAGGACGCCTGTCGTTGATCTCATCCATTGGGTGAGGAGTTTAGTTCATCCAGAGCCAAATTAAGAATCAAAACATTGACACGTGGTTCTCCGAAAAGTCCAAGTGCAGGATTTCGGGTTTGAGCCGCCACGAGAGCAGCAATTTTGTCTTCAGTCATGTTTCGCGCCTTGGCCACACGGGCGATCTGCAATTTGGCAAACTGTGGCGAAATATCAGGATCAAGTCCACTGCCAGATGCCGTGACCGCATCACCTGGGAGCGGTGTGGCTGAATTCGGCTCGCGCAATTTTGCAACGTCAGCCTTGATGCGGTCGATCAATGCCTTGGACGTTGGCCCGAGATTGGAGCCCGATGAAGCCGTGGCATCATAGCCATTTCCGGCAGCCGATGGCCTGCCCCGGAAATATTTATCCGATGACCAATTCTGGCCAATTAGCTCCGACCCAACGTTCTTCCCACTGCGTATCACCATGCTGCCATTGGCAACCTGCGGCATCAGCGCCTGGCCGATGCCCGTGATGAAAAGTGGATAAATCATTCCAGTTAAGACGGTCATGATGAGAAGCATGAGAATCGCAGGACGCAGATGGGTAAGCATGGAAACCTCCTCAGGCAAGATGCAACGTGGCAACAAGCATGTCGATCAACTTGATGCCGATGAATGGAACAACAAGGCCCCCAAGGCCGTAAACCAGCAGATTACGCCGCAGTACCGCTGAAGCTCCAACGGGGCGGTAAGCAACACCCTTCAGTGCCAGTGGAATAAGGGCGACGATGATCAAGGCATTAAAGATGATGGCCGACAAAATGGCGCTTTGCGGAGTGGCCAGATGCATCACATTGAGCGCGCCAAGTTCAGGGTAAGTGGCAACAAAGAGAGCTGGAATGATCGCAAAATATTTGGCCACGTCATTGGCAATCGAAAATGTTGTGAGCGATCCGCGCGTCATCAGCAACTGTTTGCCGATCTCAACAATTTCAATCAGTTTCGTGGGGTTTGAATCAAGATCAACCATGTTGCCCGCCTCACGTGCAGCCTGGGTGCCCGACTGCATGGCAACCCCGACATCGGCCTGGGCAAGTGCGGGAGCATCATTGGTGCCATCGCCGCACATCGCAATCATGCGGCCCAACTTTTGTTCGGCACGAATATAGCCCAATTTGTCTTCTGGTGTTGCCTCGGCAATGAAATCATCTACACCAGCCTCCGAGGCAATCGTAGCAGCAGTAACAGGATTATCGCCGGTGACCATCACAGTGCGAATGCCCATGGCGCGCAGCGCACTGAACCGTTGTTTGATGTCGGGCTTCACAACATCCTTCAAATGAATGACACCCAGCAACTTGCCATTTTCGGCAACTCCCAGCGGGGTTCCGCCTGTGCGCGAAATACGGTCGACAGCTGTTTTGAATTCGGTGGGCGCGTCAGTCGCCAAGAGATTCACGTGTTTCAATATGGCATCAATTGCACCTTTGCGAACTTTCCGATTATCCAGATCAACACCCGAAATGCGCGTGTTGGCTGAAAAAGGGATATTGACTACTTTTTTGGAACCCAAGTCCGGCTGAACCACACCAAACATCGCCTTGCACAGAGCCACGATAGAGCGCCCCTCTGGCGTTTCATCAGCCATTGATGCCAGAAGACAGACCTCTGCCAAATGTTGATCCGTAACACCTGTAATCGGCACAAGGACTGTCGCCAGGCGGTTGCCATAGGTAATCGTGCCGGTCTTATCGAGCAGCAACGTATCAACATCGCCTGCAGCCTCAACCGCGCGGCCGGACGTGGCAATCACGTTGAATTGGATCAATCGGTCCATGCCGGCAATGCCGATTGCCGAAAGCAGGCCGCCAATTGTCGTTGGAATGAGTGTGACCAGCAGTGCCACCAGCACTGTGATTGAAAGTGTGGTGCCTGAATATCCCGCCAAGCCCCAGAGCGTAACAACCGCAATTAAAAATATCAGCGTAAGCCCAGCCAACAAAATAGAGAGCGCCAGTTCATTTGGGGTCTTCTTGCGCTCTGCGCCTTCCACCAAGGCAATCATACGGTCAATGAAGGTGTTGCCCGGGGCCACAGTTATTTTCACTTTGATCCAATCAGACAAAACCGTCGTGCCACCCGTAACAGCGGAGCGGTCGCCACCCGACTCGCGGATCACAGGTGCGGATTCACCGGTGATGGCTGACTCATTGACCGAAGCGATACCTTCAACGATTTCACCGTCGGCAGGGATCAAATCGCCTATTTCAACTAACACAAGATCTCCCGGATTGAGTTTTGTCGCGGATACTTTTTCAAAAATACGATCATTGGTTTCAGGAATAATCAGGCGCTTGGCCACTGTATCTGTGCGCGTGCGGCGCAACGCTTCCGCCTGCGCTTTGCCCCTACCTTCGGCCACAGCTTCGGCAAAATTCGCAAACAACACTGTGAACCAGAGCCATGCAGCAATTTGACCAGAAAACCACGCATTGCCATTTTGAGCCAAAAGATCACGCAGCCAGAATGCTGTAACCAATGCGGCCACAACCTCGGTCACGAAAATCACCGGATTTCGCGCAAGGCTCCGCGGGTTCAGTTTGCCAAATGAATCAGCAATTGCCTGCGCAAGAATAGCCTTATCAAAAAGTGCCGGAGCGAGAGATTTCTTTGACATAGTCAAACTCCAATCAGAATGTTTTGCCGCTGAGCATCAGGAAATGTTCAACGATCGGGCTTAGCGCCAGAGACGGAAAATATTGCAGGCCGCCAAGGATCAAGATCACCCCGGTCAGTAATGCGATGAACATCAAACCATGGGTAGGGAAACTTCCGGATGAGGCGGGGATTTTGGTTTTGGCGGCCAATGAACCTGCAATCGCCATCATCGGCACAATATAGGCAAAGCGCCCCAAAAACATCGCAATGCCCAGTGTGGTATTATACCAATTGGTATTGGCGTTAAGTCCCGCAAAGGCTGAACCATTGTTGCCCGCTGCTGATGAATAGGCGTAAAGAATTTCGGTCAAGCCATGCGGACCAGCATTGGCCAGGCTGGACAAGGCAGCAGGCAGCATTGCAGAGACAGCGCTGAAACCAAGGATCACAAGAGGCAGAATCAACAAGGCCAGCATGGCCAGTTTCATTTCTTTGGCCTCAATTTTTTTACCAAGATAGTCCGGCGTGCGGCCCACCATCAACCCGGCAATGAACACAGTGAGCACTGCAATCACCAGAATGCCGTAGAGCCCCGAACCAACTCCGCCTGGCAACACCTCTCCAAGTTGGATCATAAACAGCGGCACCAGGCCGCCCAGCGGCGTAAGTGAGGCATGCATGGCATTGACTGCACCACAAGAAAGCCCGGTGGTTGCGGTTACAAATAGAGCAGTCATGGCAAGGCCAAAACGAATTTCTTTGCCTTCCATGTTGCCTTGCGAAGGATCAATGCCAAGGGCTTGAACAATTGGGTTGCCGCTTGCTTCCGCCCAATAGACAATGGCGGTTCCGACGATGATGAACAGGCCCATCGTGATGAACAAGGCCCGCCCTTGGCGTTGATCACCAACCATTTTGCCGAACATGAATGGCATGGCGCCGGAAACAACAAGCATGGAAAAAATTGAGATGTAATTCGACCAGGCCGATGGGTTTTCAAAAGGATGGGCCGAGTTCGCGTTGAGAAAACCGCCACCATTCGTGCCGAGTTGTTTGATCGCCTCTTGGCTAGCAATCGGGCCCAGAGCAATCGTCTGTTTGACCCCCTCCAAAGTGACGGCATCAATCGAGCCTTGCAGCGTCTGCGGAATGCCAAGTGCGATGTAGCTGACTGCCACAATAATAGAAAGCGGCAGCAGCACGTAAAGCGTTGTCTTCACAAGGTCGTCCCAGAAATTGCCGATCGTTGTGGCCGAGCTCCGCGCAAATGCCCGTGTGAATGCCACAGCAAGTGCTATGCCAGTGGCCGCCGACAAGAAGTTGTGAACCGTGAAGCCAGCCATCTGCACAAAATTGCTCATGGTTGATTCACCAGCATAAGCCTGCCAGTTGGTATTGGTGACAAAGCTAATAGCCGTGTTGAAAGACAAGGCCTCAGGAACAGCGGCAAAGCCCTGTGGATTCAAAGGCAGAACCCCTTGCAATCGCATCAGCCCATAGAGAACGACAAACCCCACAGCGTTGAAGGCCAACATGGCCAGCGTATATCCCTGCCAGGTCTGTTCCGAGTTTGACACGCCTGCAACTCTAGCAAGGGTCCGCTCGACGGGCGCAAGAATGGGCGAGAGAAGATTGCGCTGTCCGGAGAACAGCGCCGCCATATAGCCACCCAATGCCCATGCACATAATGTGACAAGCCCGAGTAGAACGAATATCTGAGTCCAGCCAACAAGGGTCATGGCAACCTCTTTTAAATCGATGTGTTAGTATTTTTCAGGATGCAGTAGTGCGTGAACCAGATAGGCTCCAAGACCAATGGCCACGATCAATCCAATGACGGCTTCAGCCATGGCGATCTCACAACTGATCGCAAAAGCGAACATAAGCGGCGGCGAGCCAAAACAGGCCGATACCGAGCGCCAAAAATATTAAATCAAACATGGATAGCTCCTGTGTGAAAACTCATCCCACATAATGCGCAACTCTGCATAAGTTTGCGATACGGAATCTCGAAACGTCAGATAAGGATTTCATAAGTTTCCGACAGAAATCACGGCAATTTGCTCTAATGGCCCAAACCCCGGAAAATTCCAGTTCCATGTGGCCTAGATTAGGGGGCAGGTCCCGGCCAAACTCACTTTAGTCTTTAAACTCAGTGTCTGCGAAACCGGTGGCAGGCCAATTCTTCAACCTCACTGGCAGCCATTATTGTTAGCCCCTCGCGGCACGCATGGATTTGTTACCGCGTTGCAGAATGATTTGGGCCACGACCAAACTTGCCAGAGACGTGAGCAGTACCACCGTGCCCACCGCGTTGATTTCCGGTGTCACGCCACGACGGATCGACGAGAAAACATAGATCGGTAAAGTCACGTTTGGCCCGGCTACAAAAAATGTGATGATAAAATCTTCAAACGAAAACGTGAACGACAAAAGAAAGCCGGCCAAAATGGATGGCATCAAGAGTGGCAGAAGTACTTGTCTGAATGTGCCCCACGGCGTTGCATAGAGATCCTCTGAGGCCTCAATCAAGCTGCGATCCATGCCGGTAAGCCGCGCCCGGACCAACAGGCAAACCACTGCAAGATTGAACAACACGTGCGCTGCAATCACCGTCCACACACCCATTTCAACCTTGAAGTTCCACATCGAAAGCAAAACCGGATTGACGATGTTGAACAGGGTGACAAACGCAATCAGCGTGGAAATGCCAATGACAATGCCAGGCACCATGATGGCGATATAAAGCAACCCATCAAACACTTTGCGTGTGGCACCTGAAACCCGCTCCAAACCCAGTGCTGTCATGGTGCCAACGACCGAAGAAATCAACGCCGTTGACCCAGCAATGAACAGGCTGGTGGCCAGCGCTTGAATAATGAGAGGGTTAGAAAAAGCTTTGCCATACCAAGCCAGCGAGAACCCCTGCCAATCCATTGCATATCTGCCGGCATTGAAAGAGAATCCCACAATCAAAGCTATTGGAAAATAGAGAAACAAATAGATCAGCGTTGCATAAGTCCGCATGGCTTAAACCATCACCACGCGACGCGCATCGCCCTTGCCCAGCACAAAGCGCATGTAGGAATACATCGTCACAAACATGATCATCACCAAGGCAATGGAAACCGCTGCGCCAAAGGGCCAGTTGCGCGATTGCAGGAATAAATCAACCAAGGCATTGCCAATGAAATAGACTTTCCCGCCTCCTAAAAATTGCGGCAAGATATAATCGCCCATCAATAATATGAACACCAGCATGGAGCCCGTGGCAACACCTGGTAACGATAATGGCAGCGTAATTTGCAAGAAGCTGTTAAACGGCGTGGCGCCGAGATCAGATGATGCCTCAAGCAAGCGCTTATCCAATTTTTCAAGACTTACGAAAATCGGGGGCACCATCAGCGGCAGGAAACCATAAACCGCGCCAATCAAAACGGCATAAGGCGTGTTGAGAATGCGCACATCCGCAATGCCAATCCAATCCAGCCAAGAGGGAATGCCCTTAGATCCCAAAATCATCATCCAGGCATAATAGCGCAGCAACTGGCTGGTCCAGAACGGGGCCATCACCAAAACCAACATCGCATTGCGCCAGCGTGATGAAACACGCACTGCTAAAAAATAGGCCATGGGATAGGCAAACAAAACTGTAAGCAATGTGGCCAAGGGTGCGAGCAAAAGCGTGTTGGTGAAAGCTTTGCTGCGCGCAGGCAGGTTCAAATAATTGTCAAACGTGAAGGCAGCCTGATATCCGCCTTCAGGTGCCCGCAGACCAAATGAATAAACCACCATGACAATGAGTGGCAGCACCAATAGAAAAAATAAGAACACCCCCGCAGGTACCAGCAATAAAGTTGTCAAAGTGCGGGAGTGTTTTAAGTCGTTCATATATCAAGCGGCCTTGAAGCGGGCCATGATTTCAGCGCGCAGAGGGCTCGTCAAAGTTTCAGCAGCACCAAATTCAAGCTTGGAAAGAAGCTCAGCTGCCGGATAGAGAATTGGATTTTCTAACATCTCTTTCGGCACTAATTTATTCACACGTGAATCAATTGAAGGTGCGCCGTTTGATTTCACTTCTTTGGCGTTGATTTCAGGGGTCAGCAAATAATCCATCAAGGCATAACCAGCCGCACGGTTTGGCGCTCCCTTTGGCACGGCGTAATGATCAGCCCAAATCTCGCCGCCATCCTTGCCCAAACGATATTCCATCTCTGGAATATCGCGGTGCAATTGCGCACCATCATTGGTCCAGCACATCGACATCACGGCGTCGCCATTGCGCATGGAGGGCTGATAGTCAGAGTTGATACCAAACAAATGTGGCTTGGTGGCCAGCAAGAGCTTTTCCGCTTCGGCATTTTCCTTGGGGTCAATGGAGTTGAAAGAATGTCCCAAAGCTTTCAGCGCGCCACCAATGGTGGTCAGCTGATAATCATGCACCAACACTTTGCCTGAGAGCGGGCCATTGGCCGCATCAAAGAAATCTTTCCAGGTTTCAGGTATGGCTTTCACCTTGCGCGTATCAACCACATAACCCGTAGTGCCCCAATCTTTCACAACGGCATAAGTCACACCATCAATTGTGCCGGGGCCAGTGAAGCGTGAGTCTTGCGAAGCAGGATCATAATTCGGCATCAGTTTCAAATCGAGCGGTTCGATGAGATCGAGCTTCTTGTATGTCGAGATCGTATAGTTGGTTGGCACAAATAAATCCCAACCGGTTGAACCAGCTTGCAGCTTGGCCAGCATTTCTTCGTTGGAACCAAAGATCGTGATATTGACTTTAACGCCCGTATTCTTGGTAAAGTTATCAATGTTCTCTTGAGCAAAGTAATTTGGCCAGGTTGTAAAATTCACCGTCCCCGAAAGCGCGGCATAGGCGTTGCGCGGGCGCAGACCCGGAACCGCCGTGCTCATCACGGCCGCAGCGAGGCCTAAGCCCGTAACACCTAAAAAGTGCCGCCTTGTAACGGAACCTTTTTCATAGCGCCGCATCTCTTCCAGAAGTTTTTGAGGCGTAATGTAACCTTTGTCTTTGCTCATTTCAGTCTCCCTTGTTCAATTGTTGTCTAGAACTTGTGCTGCTTCTTTGCGCCAGCCGACGACGGCCTTGTCGCCAATCTCAAAAATACCAGATGAACTTTCAGACTTGCGCGGCGAAAGCACGGTGAATTCACCCATCCCCTCATGCTGCACCAGATATTCCGTATGCTCGCCCAAGAAAATGCGGTTCAGAACCGTAATATCATGCGGTTGGGCCATGCCCTTCGGCAGGGTCTTGCGTGTGGCTGCAATCTCAATCAACTCTGGCCGCACGCTTAATACAGTGGATGGTTTTTGGCCGGGAAAGAAATTGGCCTTGCCCACAAATCCTGCCACATAGGCGTTAATGGGCTTGTCATAAAGTTCGCGCGGTGACCCGGTTTGCACAATGCGCCCTTCGCGCATGACGCAGACGCGGTCAGACATGGATAATGCCTCTTCCTGATCATGCGTCACCAGCAGAAAGGTAATACCTACATTGCGTTGCAAATTCTGCAATTCAATCTGCATCTCACGGCGCAACTTTCGGTCAAGTGCTGCCAGAGGTTCATCGAGCAGCAACACCGCCGGACGGTTGATCAAGGCCCGCGCCAAGGCCACGCGCTGTTGCTGGCCACCAGACAACTCATAGCTTCGGCGCATTTCATAACCTTCAAGACGCACCATCGCCAAGGCTTCGGATACGGATTTGGCTATATCTTTCGCACTGGGCTTTGGCCGACGCTGACGCAAACCGTAGGACACGTTGTCGGCTACAGAGAGATGGGGGAACAGGGCATAGTGCTGGAACACCATGTTCACCGGGCGCTGGAAGGCCGGAATACCGTTGACCTTTTGTCCTCGAATGAAAACTTGGCCCGAACTCGGCTGTTCAAAACCCGCCATCATGCGCAAGCATGTTGTTTTGCCGCAACCCGAAGGCCCCAAAATAGAAAGGAATTCCCCTGCCCTAACGCTCAGATTATTGTCCAAGACAGCGTGAATGGAACCAAAAGACTTGGTCACATTCTCAAAAGAAATAACGGGCTGCTTGGTCACCATTCCACCTCGCCATTATTCATGGCATGAACTATTTTTGCATGGATACTTGCGCGAACCAACCGCAATTGCAAGCCTCGCAATCGCAATGGAACCTGAATTCATTCAACTTGGTGAAACAGCAGAGTTCTTTATAACGCCGGGCCTGACTGAGATGCTATATTGGATTAACGGCGCCTCAATATTCCGAATCTTCAAGAACGCATAGGAACTCGCCCCTTGACGGCGTTGGCAACAGATTCGTAGGCGATGCTTCCGTCTGCCCGTGTGGGGAGCTGTTGACGTAGACGCGTGCGAAGTTGCTCTCTTGCCGCTGCTGGCATGCTATGAATGACTTTTCCCTGCGGCCCGCCAGGAACGCTATTCGAGTTCCAGAAATCGTCAAAGTCCGAATACGTGACGGTAATACGGATCACCTCTAGGCTGACAGATTCAAGCCCAGCCGTTACCCATATTTCTTTCAGCGCTTCAAGTTCTGAAGCGAGGGGATTTGGGACGCTGGCAGGAGTTATGCCCATTGATCTCATCGCTCGGTAAATTGGACTGGTCGGCACGCCGCCCCCTGGCAGGTCCCACATATAAGCCGCAACACACCCTCCCGGCCGCACGACGCGCACCATTTCTGCAACCGCCTTGGCTGGATCAGTGAGGAATGAAATCACCAACGCCATGACGGCCACATCAAATTTGTCATTGTCAAAAGGCAGCATCTGAGCATCACCAAGTTGGAACTTGGCAATTTCTGTTCCTGCCCGCTTTGCGGCATAAGCAATTTGTTCCATTGACGGATCAATCGCCACGACAGCACCCGGAGCAGTCCGGGAAATAATCTCCTCGGTAAACGCCCCATTGCCGCAACCTACATCAAGCCAATGCGACCCTTTCGGGATACCAAGCCAATCGAGAAAAGTCTTCCCAACAAGACGGCTCCAACGCCCCATTAGGCGTTCGTATACTTCGCCGTCCGTAAAGACGTTTGTTGCTTCGCTCATCACATTTCCTCAACTTGCGCCAAGGTAAACTATTGCAGCAGGGGAGTGGTGTCCATTGAATACGACACAAGCTCTTTTATACATTGCGTCTGTTCAACCGCGATAACGCCATCCAAGCCAGTGATCTAATTGCATAGATCAGGTCAAACCATTGCTTTGATTGTCAAAAGAGTTGGTGGCGAGAGAGGGAGTTGAACCCCCGACCCCAGGATTATGATTCCCGTGCTCTAACCAACTGAGCTACCTCGCCACGTGGGCGGCATATAGAGAAAACCGTACCAAAAAGTCAAGCGGCTGGTGTTTCGCTCTCGACTTCGTCTTCGCCTTTATCGCCCAGCACAAAAGTCCGCCACAATGAGATGCCTGCGAAGTATAGTGATGTGAAACCAAATATGCCGAGTTCAGTTTTATAAACCCAGTCCGAATAATCAGGATTGCGGCCACTGATCACCAAACTTAATGTCATCGCAGCCCACAATACCGTCATCAAGATTGTTAATTCGCGCCAGTGCGTCACGCGCAATGGGTGGACAAACTTAATCGGTACGAATGTTAAGACTGAAAGCAAGATCACGGTGATGCCGTTGACCAACCAGCCTGTGTTGAACAAATAGAAATATAACACCACGACATTCCAGATTGCTGGAAAACCGACAAAATAATAATCAAACGATTTCATACCAACATTGGCGAATGTATAGCACGAAACGGCCATGATCGTGGCCGCAGCAATCAGGCTCCAGGTTGAAGGCGTGAAGTAGAACCCCGGCACGGCCACCATGTTAAACCAATAAATCATCAAGGCTGGCACGGCGACATAAGTGAAGAAGTCAATTACCAGATCAAGCGAGGCGCCATCGAAATTTGGTGTGTATTCGCGAACTCTGGCTTTGCGAGCAAGTGAGCCATCCACCCCGTCAACAAAGAGAGCAAGGCCCAACCACATAAAAGCTGCGACCGCATCATTCTTCAAAACCGCGACCAGCGCCAGGAAGCCAAGAACAATGCCGCTCGTTGTAAAAGCATGAACCGACCAAGCGATTCCTTTTTTCACTTCGAGGTCCATCTTTGCTTTAAGATTATTCTTCTTCAGCTTCGCCACGTGTTCATCCTTGATGCCCCTGCGGCGACTATAGGAAACTCAAGCGTTCAAGGCAAACCCTGAACGTGTGAACGCCACGCGCGGCCTTTGCAGCGAAATAAAACCTCCGCCCAAAACCCGTGCACCAGTTGAAATGCCGTCATAAAGCACGCAAGCCTGCCCCGGCGAAATTCCATATTCACCTTCAGCAATGGCAACCACAGCCCCCTCGCCTTCACGGCGGATTGAGGCTTCCACAGGTGGCCGTGTCGATCTAATTTTAACAAAGACCTTTGCGGGCTCGGCGCTCAAAGCCTCACGACCAAGCCAATTCAAATTCGAAACTGCAATCTCATTTTGCTTTAACGCCTCACGCGGGCCAACAATCACCTGTTTCTCAGCAGCATCCAATTTCACCACAAACAGCGGATCACCGCCACCGATGCCCAAACCTTTGCGCTGGCCGATTGTGTAATGGATAATCCCCTCATGCCGCCCAAGCACGCGGCCATCAAGGTGAACAATGTCGCCAGGCTCTGCCGCATCTGGCCTGATTTTCAAAATCACATCAGCATATCGGCCTTCAGGCACAAAGCAGATATCCTGGCTGTCGGGCTTATCGGCAACCATCAATCCAAGTTCACCCGCCACAACGCGCACCTCGCTCTTGGGCAATTGCCCAAGCGGAAAACGCAAGAAATCAATTTGCGCTTGCGTCGTGGCAAACAAGAAATAACTTTGGTCCCGCGCCATATCAGTGGGCATAAACAAATCACGGCCACCGCCTTCGTGCATGCGGCTTTCAATATAATGCCCCGTGGCCAAACACGAAGCATCCAAATCTTTGGCGCGCGCCAAAAGATCCGCAAATTTCACAGTCTGATTGCACTTCACACAAGGGATGGGTGTTGAACCCTGCAAATAGCTTTCAACAAAATCATCAATCACCGCTTCTTTAAAGCGCGATTCAAAATCCAAAACATAATGCGGAATATCGAGTGCCGCGGCCACGCGCCTGGCATCATGGATATCCTGACCCGCACAACAGGCCCCTTTACGGCGGATCGCTTCGCCGTGATCATAAAGCTGGAGCGTTATGCCCACCACATCATAGCCAGCGATCTTCAAAAGCCCGGCCACCACGGACGAGTCAACGCCGCCCGACATCGCCGCCACAACCCGGTGATCTTTCGGGTTGCCGGGCAAATTCATGGCAGCATGAACGCGGTCAATAATGGCAGATGCGATATTCATAAGGCTTAAATGGGCGGAAACGCACAAATGTGCAAGATCAACCCTCAACTGTTCCGAATTGGCGCAAAATTGCCAACCAATTTGTAATTTGTTCATTTTAGCTTAGCTGAATTTTAATGTGCTCATGTCAAACATCCATGTGTGTGAGGGCCGCCTGTTGCAGCTCTTACAGGTCAGTTTGTGTGAGTATGCGTTTATGAACGGTCAGTTGCGTCCACGCGTCAATTACGTCATCGGTCCTGATGGCAGCCCTTTGACGATTGCCGATTTACCCCCACCCGGCCAACACCGCTGGGTGATCCGCCGCAAAGCGGAAGTGGTGGCAGCCGTCAGAGGCGGGCTATTGAGTTTAGAGGAAGCCTGCTCTCGCTATACTCTCACCGTAGAGGAATATTTGGGATGGCAGCGCTCAATCGAGCGTCACGGCCTTGCCGGCCTGCGCACCACGCGCATCCAGCAATACCGGCAGTAAAGCGTTTTGATTTTTCACAAAAACGTCAAAATCGCCATAAAGTTCAGATGATGTCGTTAAGTGAGTTTGCGTAATATAGGCCGGAGAGAAATCTCCGGCCTTTTTGCGTTTTGGGGGCGTGGGAAGTTTGGGAGGAAATTCAATAGGTTAAGATTTTTTACGCCTACTAAGGATTTTTAGCTTGACAGCGTACGGTGAGCCTGCTATATCTGGCCATACTCCACAAATGGGCCACCACTTCTGGAGCTCCCCCCTTTTCAACAACAGTCTTGAGCCCATCATGAAGATGACGTTGGGGTGGGTGGGTTGGCGCTGTCATTTTAAGTAATTGTTTTTAAATGACCAATTTGACATTTTATACAACGTCAAAGCAATTCTATAACTTTAATTTGAGTCTCCGCTCCAAACACATTCCGACATACCACCGTAATTGGCGCAACTGACAAAATCTTGACTTTTAAATTATAGTAGCGCAGCATAATTTTTTCAGATGTAGAGGTTGAAATGAATTTCAATGTCCATTTGCTTGTTTTTGGTATAGTTTTCGCGTCTGTTCCATCAATCGAGATTTCTACTGCTAATGCAGATACAAACATCACTCAATTTTTAAACGACAAATTAGCCGCTCTACCAGCTGTTGTTGTAGAAACCACAAAGACGACCGGTCACAGGGTGTGTGATCCCGGTGTAAATGGCCGTGGTGGATATTCGACCGAGGCGGTCGTTGTACGGAATAAAGTCAGCAGCTCGAGCACGGCCGACGAACAACCCCAAATGTATAGGTATTGCGAAATTGTATATACAGAGACCAAAGTTCACACACCGGAGAAGGCTCACATCATTGCTGAACAAGTTGTAAATGTAAGTAATCTTGCCTGGCTAAAAGAACAAACGGTAAGTTTGCCCGGTGGTATAATGCGGGGATCAACATCAATATATTCGAATTGCGGTTCGACAGCTGACATCGAGACTATAGCATTCAGTGAGTCGGTAAGTGAAGGCTGGACTATAGGACTCAGCAACACAGTTACAAATGGTAATTCTCAAAGCGTGAACGCTTCGTTTTCTTACATGGGAGCAACGTTGGGAACCAATTTTAGTTTCAACCATAGTGTCAACACAAGCAGGTCTGAGTCGCAGAGCGAGTCAACTTCAGCTGCGCGTAGTGTGTCTTATTCCTTGTCGATTCCACCGCATAAACAGGGGAGTCTTGCGCTTTGGATTACTCAATCTACCATAGAAATTCCTTTTACCGCCACTGTTCTGGTTGACGGGCCAATTCAGGCAAATGTTAGTGGTGTAAGCAAGGCATCCGACTTATTGTCAATTGCAGATCGGACAGTCGCATTTACTGGTTCACTCAGGATAACTGGGGTATCTGGGATTAGAAGTAGAAAATCCGAAAGTGATTTATCTGAGTGTGCAGAACAGCCTAACGTTCTAACAACTAAGTTCGAGCTTCCATTTGATCCTAACAATCCTTTAAACAAAGAAGCTAAGTCCCTTGAACAGTTGATGGGAGCGACGACGCAGGAGGCCACCATTGGTCCGGCAGACGGCACTTCTTATCAAGTCCTTGCGACAACACCAGTTTATTTGACCGACGCACAATGCGGCTTCAATGATCTTGGAATACCAAAGTTGGCTAAATATAATCAAGAATTACGTCTTTGGAGCACTTACGTCAAAGGAAACAAAGTAGCTGAATGGACAACGAACGAACAGTTATTCGTCGAGTGTTCGCCTGATCCATAAGGTTGCAGAAAAGCGGACGATTCCTCTTTATTTTATCCAAAGGAGTTTCGGTGCCACCCCACTTAATTTAGAATTACGGTGATGTGGTGCGATTGCGGTAATGTGGGGTTACGGTGCCACCCCACTTAATTCAGTTTAGAGTGTGTGGTTAGGGACCTCATCAGTCGCGTTGCGACAGCTTCTCCAAAGGAGAAGCGCAAAATGTTTTGGTTCAGCGCAAAACTTCACGCTTCTCCTTTGGAGAAGCTGTCGCGGAGCGACTAGAGCGATTTATCTTAAATCGCATTGATGAGGTTCCTTGGCCACAGGCTCGAATCTTCTTTTCGGTTACGGTAGCAGTGCATTTAATTGTAGACTTGAATTACGCACACTTCCCTCTCTTGCTTGTTTTGCTTTGCAAAACAAGCTGCTCTCTCCCGCGAGGGGAGAGAGTTGAAGGTGGAGCTTTTCCGGGCAAACGAAAAGAATAGGCATCGTAATTCATACAGCTTGATTTTTCTATCTACCTATAATAAATATAGGTATGGCAAAACCCGTTCATCTTCCTCTTTCAAGACCAAAAGCTTTGGCCTTGGTGCGGGAATTGGCGAGGGATAGTGGCAATATCATTTTCCGGCCTCACGCTTTGCAGCGCATGAAACAACGGCGTGTGACACCTAAAATGGTTTTGCAATGCCTGTTGCTTGGCGTGATTGTTGAGGGCCCTGTTTTCAGTCTGAAAGGAACATGGGAGTTGGCAATGCAGCGCATGGCAGCAGGGAAAGATTGCGCGTGGCCTTGGCTATCGACCTGTCGAGCCGCCTGATTATTATAACCGTCTATGACGTGAAGGATTGAATGACCATGTATCACTACACCGAAAGCGGACTTCGCAACATCTATCTGGTGAACGGCTTCAAGCAGCACAAAACCGCCTATGGCAAAGGTGTTGCGTTCGATAATATCGATGGCTTGCACCGCGAAATTGGTCGTCACTTATGCGCCTATCGCCCGCGTTTGACGGGAGCTGAGTTTCGTTTTCTGCGCCATGAGCTTGACCTGTCCCAAGCGGCTCTTGCTGGCTTGCTGGGCAATAACGAGCAAGCCGTGGCCCTGTGGGAAAAAGGCAAAGTTAAAGTGCCGACATGGGCCGATAGATTAATGCGCGCCCTTTACCGCGAACACATGGGCGAGAATGTGCAGATTCGGAAATTGATTGAAACAGTGGCAAGCCTCGAAACCAAAACGCCACAGCCTACACGGTTTGAGGCAAGAGAAACGGCCAAGGGCTGGACGTTAAAGGCGGCTTGAAATGAACCTCGGAGCTCGTGGCTAGGGACTTCATCAATGCGATTTATCTTAGATCGCATTGATGAGGTTCCTAGCCATAGGCTCGATTCCCAAAATAGATGGCACAGACATTTAACATCGCTGCAAAATTCCAACAAACAAAGTTGCCGCGTTTCCAGCGATACTCACACCCTGCTCCAACTTCGCCACAGCAGCATCGCCAGTCTGCAAATGAACAGCCCCGCCCTGCCCGCTTAAAACCACCGAGCCTTCGAGTGCAAAGAAAACAGCTTCGATGTTCGAGAGATCAAGTGTCTCCATCCCACTCAGTTTTAATACACTCGCCTGCGCCTCATAAACCCCACGCGCTGTGAAAAGATTGAGATCAAAACATGGGCCGTTTCGCAATTTGCAATTCAGCAGAACATCGCAGGCAAAGGCGTGTGGCACGTTGCTTTCATGCACCTGCAAAATATGCCCGCCTTCAAACTCCAAATCCAGACCATTGCCCGAAATCTGCATGAACACGCGGTCTATGCCGGGATAGATTGAAAACGGCACATCGCGGTCAATCCGCGCTTTGGCAAAGCGCCACGAAAAATCGGCAGCGCCTTGTTCTTTATGCGACGCAATCTCCCAGGAAACTCCCATACCGTTGCGCCAAGGGCCCTCGGCCATTTCAGTCTGGCGGATTAATCGTAGCATGGCTGGCCCCTTTATCTTTTTATGCGCGCACGGCATGATGCATACATGAACACGCAAAGCCAATCCATCCACGACATCGCAGTTGATCCGCGTAACGCCAATATTTTAATTTCGGTCAATGGCCAATTGCTGCCGCGCGAAAAAGCCGTCGTCTCGGTTTTTGATTCCGGTTTTATTTTAGGTGATGGCGTGTGGGAAGGGCTTCGCCTTGTGAATGCTGGCGTGCCGTTTTTGCGCGACCATATTGAACGGCTCTATGAAGGAGCCAAGGCGATTTTCATGGATATTGGTTTGCGCCCGGATGATTTGGTGCGGCGGCTGTTTGCTTGCATCGATGCCAACAAAATGAGTGATGGTGTGCATATTCGTTTGATGGTCACGCGTGGACTGAAAGCAACCCCCTATCAAGATCCACGCGTGACGATCTCGCCCGCCACCATTGTGATTATCCCTGAACACAAAAATCCAAACCCCGAAAAATTTCAAAAGGGTTTGAACTTGCACACCGTGAATGTGCGCCGGGGTTATCCTGATGTGCAAGACCAAAAGCTTAATTCACATTCTAAGCTCAACTGTATAACCGCTTGTATTCAAGCCACAAATGCTGGGGCTGACGAAGCCTTGATGCTTGATCCGCATGGTTTTGTGGCCACGTGCAATTCCACGCATTTCTTCATCGTGAGGCGAGGGCAAGTGTGGACGAGCACCGGGCAATATTGCATTCCTGGTATTACGCGCGGCACCATCATTCGCCTGTGCCGCGATCTTTCAATTCCAATTTTTGAAAAGCATTTTTCGCTCTATGATGTTTATGGCGCAGACGAAGCCTTCGTCACGGGAACCTTCGCGGGCACAACACCAGTGCGCATCATCGATGGCAGGCCCGTGCGAAATCCTCTGTCTACGGATGATTGGTCAGGCCCCGGCCCCATTACGCGCAAACTTTCGGAAGCCTATAAAAGTTTGGCTAAGCGTGAAGCCACGCGCAGCTTGTGATGTTCGAATTCATTATTGCATCAATTATTATTGAACTAACGCCTGGTCCAAACATGACATGGCTTGCGGTTCTAGGTGCAACACGCGGGCGCGGCGCGGCTCTGGCTGCTGTTGCAGGAATATGTCTGGGCTTGGCCTTTGCAGGTTTGGTGGCAGGCTTGGGCCTTACGTTGCTATTTGACAACCATCCGGCTTTGCTCACTGGGCTGCGTTGGCTTGGAACATTTTATCTTTTTTATCTGGCCTATGATGCTTGGATCGATTCTAAAGCGGCTAAAAAAATCGAAGTAAAATCCAAAAGCGCTTATTTCACTCAAGGCTTGATCAGCAATGTGCTGAACCCCAAAGCCTATTTGTTTTATGCAGCCATCTTGCCGCAATTTATAACCATCACGGATCAGCCCCGCCAACAAATTGCATTGCTGACCGCAATTTATGTGGCGATCGCCACCGTAATTCATGCCTCAATTGCCATTCTTGCAGGCAGCTTAGCCAACTGGCTGGAACATTCGCCGCAAGCAATATTGGTGCGGCGTTGTTTGGCTGTCGCTATCGCAATGGCTGCAATATGGTTTTTTATCTCGACTGGAAATTTGAAATGACAAATATCGCCATGTGGTCAGGACCACGCAATATTTCGACTGCCATGATGTATAGCTTTGCCAACCGCGCCGATTGCGTGGCTTGGGATGAACCGTTTTATGGATCCTATCTGAAAGAGACGGGGCTTTCCCATCCCATGCGTGAAAATATTTTGAGCGCGTGCGAGACAGAATGGTCTGAAGTTGAAAGGCGCTGCGCTGGCCCGAGCAAACAGCCGATATTCTATCAAAAGCATATGACGCACCACATGCTGGCGAAGTTTGATCGCAAATTTATTCGCACACTGATGAATGCGTTCTTAATCAGAGCGCCTGAAAAAGTTTTGGCTTCCTATGCAAAGAAACATGATGAAGTTTCGCTGCACGCAATTGGCTTTGTTGAGCAAGCAGAGATTTTCGATCAGGTGGCGCAAACGCTTGGCCATGCGCCACCAGTGGTGGATGCAGATCTACACCTTGAAAATCCGCGTGAAAGTTTAGTGAAGCTTTGTAGCGCTGTGGCAATTCCATTTGATGAAGCGATGCTGCAATGGACCAAGGGCCCCAAATCATGCGACGGCGCGTGGGCGCCGCATTGGTATAATGCTGTTTGGCAATCCACTGGATTCAAGAAGCAGGGTGCGAAAGAAAGCGTTCTTGATATTCATCTTTTAAAAGTTGCTGATGAAGCGCGGCCTTATTATGAGAAATTGAAGGCGTTTGCGCTTTAGAGAATGAACGCGGTTTCGCAATTCAAACCTTTATCGTCATCCTCGCGAATGCGGGGATCTCTGTTTTCTGCCTCAGAACGCAGATGCCCGCCGTAGCCTGTCCTCGCGAAGGCGGGGGCGGGCATGACGATTTTTGGAATTGCGAAAACGGCCCACGTGCAATTGGAACTCGTAACCAATAAAAAGGCCGGGAAATTCCCGGCCAATCTGAAGGTTCTTTTCTTTTTATCGTACTAATGCATGGACCGGAATGCGGCCTGGCATATCTGGAATGACTGATTTGACCGTTGGCGTTTCTTTTTCAACCAACATTTCAACCTTGCGTAAATCAGCTTCAGCCTCTTTCAATCGCTCAATCATTGATTCATGTTGGTCGCGAAGTTCACCAACTGTTTTCAAAATATTATCGCGGCGACTGCGCACAGATTTTGCCGCCATTGAATAATTCACATTGTTGATATCGCTAACGCCAGTGCGTTGCTCTTCAAACTTCACATGTGCATCGAGATCATCATGCTTGCGCATCAAATCTTGGATCATCAGATCCATATCAGCCACTTGCCTGCGGCAATCTTCGGCCCGGAAACGGTTTAACCGTAAAAGACTTTCACGTGAACGCATTACTCTACCCACCTTTACTCACTCACTAGCGATACTATTCGCCAAAATAACTCAAACTCGACTCTATTCACGATTCCACGAATCAACTAGCTGTGGTGTATCGCTTTTCATCCACCAGTATGAACAAGCAGGTTTAAGACCGAGTAAATTGCGCACTAACAATTGGTTACCGTAAAAAATTGCTTAACGCCAAACCCCCGACCACTAGATTTAGGGGGTGTTGAGCCGTTGGCCGCTATAGGTAGTGAATGGGTCGTTAAGAATTGAGTGAGACAGATTAGGTTTTGTTAACCTTTATAAGTCTATCTTAACATTCAGAGTTAATGGTTTGTGTGTCAGTTTCCCAAAACGGGGCTGGCGGTTAAATTCAGGGTCTGCTGGGGACGGTAGATCGGCATATAAGGGGATTCGCATGCGGGTTTTGTTGATCGAGGATGACACAGCGACGGCTCAATCGATTGAGTTGATGCTCAAATCCGAAGGGTTCAATGTCTATACGACTGACCTTGGTGAAGAAGGCGTCGATCTGGGCAAGCTTTATGATTACGACATCATTCTGCTTGATCTCAATTTGCCAGATATGTCTGGCTATGAAGTTTTGAAATCATTGCGCGTGTCGAAAGTGGGCACGCCAATCCTGATCCTCTCTGGCCTCGCTGGCATTGAAGATAAGGTGAAGGGCCTTGGCTTTGGCGCTGATGATTATATGACCAAGCCTTTCCACAAGGACGAATTGGTAGCCCGCATCCACGCTGTGGTGCGCCGCTCTAAGGGCCATGCTCAATCTGTTATCTTGACTGGCGAATTGCTGGTGAACCTCGATACCAAAACTGTTGAAGTGGGCGGCCAACGCGTTCACTTGACGGGCAAAGAATATCAAATGCTCGAGCTGCTTTCATTGCGCAAGGGCACAACACTGACCAAGGAAATGTTCCTGAACCATCTTTATGGCGGCATGGACGAACCCGAACTCAAAATCATCGACGTGTTTATCTGCAAGCTGCGCAAGAAGCTGGCCAACGCTGCAGAAGGCAAGAACTTCATCGAAACAGTCTGGGGCCGCGGTTACGTGCTGCGCGAAGGTGCACCGCCAATGCCTGGACATGAACATGACGAAGAGATGCTGCGCATCGCTTAAACGAAATTACAATGCACCTAAACTTGAAAGCCCGGA
>JAYVXY010000204.1:0-4179 GCA_043784785.1 Aestuariivirga sp.
GGGCATGGAGGTTATTGTCGATGAGGCGCGCACGGCCGAGGATGTTGTGCCACTTTATGAAAGGCGTGCCACTGCATCCGACGGCCGTTTGGGCCGCGAAGTAGTGCGCGACCAGCTTTAGATCCCAGCTCTAGGCCAGTGCGGTTTTTGCCCGCTCGCTTTGCAGTGACGAAACCGAATAAACCACCAGTGCGACCCAGATGATGATGAAAGACAGCAGCTTCCATTTATCCATTGGCTCATGAAAGATAAAAACGGCGGTTAAAAACACCAACGTGGGCGAGATATATTGCAGCAGGCCTGCTGTTGAGTAACGCAGGCGTTTGATCGAGGCGGCAAAGAATATCAATGCGCCTGCGGTTAAGCCGCCGCAGCCGATGAGCATCAGCGTGTCATAAGTTGTGCCGCCAAAATGCGCGAGGCCTTGGCTCGACAACCAGAATTGAACACCGAGCAACGGCAAAGCGATGAGCAGCACTTCAACAAAAAAGCCGGGAACTGGCGGTACCGAAACGGTTTTGCGCAGCAATCCATAAAGACAAAAGGTGCCCGCAAGTGCCAGCCCCAAAAACGGGAATACGCCTGTTGCTATGGTTTGCACGGTGACCGCCACGGCAGCCAGTGCAATGGCGACAATCTGCAATTTGTTGAAACGTTCGCCTAAAAAGAAATAGCCCGCCAGCACGTTCAATAGCGGGTTGATGAAATAGCCAAGACTTGCTTCCAAAGTGCGGCCATGTTGAATGCACCAGATATAAAACGTCCAATTGAAGACAATAATCGCACTGGTGAGAGCCAGGATCAAAACTGTTTTCGGGTTTCTAAAGGCGGCCCATACATCAGCATATTGGCCCAGCCACCATACCACGAGTGCCGCAATCGGAATTGACCAAAGCCCACGATGCACAGCGATTTCCATCGGGTTGATGTGGCGGATTAGCCCAAAATAAACCGCCATGCCACCCCAGAACAAATGGGCGATGATGGCAAACAACACGCCCTTATGGGGCTCACTGAGATTTGTATAGGCAGGAGGCATGGAGGGGGTTTAGCGAAGGGTTCCACTGAGTGCAATTCATGGTGACATGTTAGTGCCGCATATCAACCAGCCTTCACACCTTCGCGCAGCAATTTGTAATTAATCGCGTCGAGCAGCGCCTGGAATGAGGCTTCAACAATGTTGGGTGAAACCCCAACGGTGAACCAGCGCTCGCCCTTATCATCACGGCTTTCGATCAGCACCCGCGTGGTGGCGCTGGTGCCGCCATTGAGGATACGCACTTTATAATCGACCAGTTCCATATCTTCGATGAAGCGCTGATATTTGCCGAGATCTTTGCGCAGCGCAATATCAAGCGCACTCACCGGGCCATTGCCTTCGCCAGCACTCATCAAGGTTTCGCCGCCAACTTTTACTTTTACGTGGGCCTCTGAATACATGTGGCCATCGCGCTGGCCGACATTGACCTGGAAGGATTCCACATCAAAATAATGCGCCAATTTGCCTAGCGTACGCCTTGCGAGCAGTTCGAATGAAGCATCAGCGCCGTCGTAGGAATAGCCATTGTTTTCGCGCTCTTTGACCTCGCGCAAGAGGTGATCAAGCCGTGGATCATCCTTGGCCACTTCAAGGTTGATGCGTTTCAGCTCGGCCAGCAGATTTGATTTGCCCGCTTGATCAGACACCAGAATGCGGCGGTTATTACCAACACTTTCGGGCTTCACATGCTCATAAGTTTCAGGCTCCTTGGCCAAGGCCGAAGCATGGATGCCGGCCTTGGTGGCAAACGCACTTTTGCCAACATAGGGCGCTTGCGCGTTGGGTGCACGGTTAAGCAACTCATCAAAACCGCGCGAGATTGATGTCAATTCGTTGAGGCGGGTTTGATCAATGCCGGTTTCAAACCGATCAGCATAAAATTTCTTGAGGCCCAGCGTGCCAATGATGGAAACCAGATTGGCATTGCCGCAGCGCTCGCCAATGCCGTTCAGCGTGCCCTGGATTTGGCATGCGCCTGCCTCCACAGCCGCCAGCGAATTGGCCACGGCCTGCTCGGTATCATTATGGGCGTGGATGCCAAGGTGTGAGCCGGGAATGGTTTTCGTCATGGTGCGGACGATTTCACTGACTTCAGTTGGCAGCGTTCCGCCATTGGTATCGCACAGCACCACCCAGCGCGCGCCTGAATCATAAGCGGCTTTGGCACAGGCGGTGGCATAGGCCGGATTGGCCTTGTAGCCGTCGAAGAAATGTTCGCAATCGACCAGCACTTCTTTGCCCGCATTCTTCGCGGCGCTCACACTATCGGTGATGCTTTCCAGGTTTTCTTCATTGGTGCAACCAAGGGCCACACGCACATGATAATCCCAAGACTTGGCCACAAAGCAGATGGCTTTGGATTTGGCTTGCAGCAAAGTTTGCAGGCCGGGATCATTCGAGGCCGAGCGCCCCGCCCGCTTGGTCATGCCGAAGGCGGTGAAGGTGGCGCGGGTGTTGCGCGGTTCGGCAAAGAGCGCATTATCCGTGGGGTTGCCACCGGGATAACCGCCCTCAATATAATCCACGCCAAGCTTGTCGAGCATATCCATAATGACGAGTTTATCATCAAGCGAGAAAGTAACGCCCGGAGTTTGCTGGCCATCGCGCAGGGTTGTGTCGAAGAGGGAGAGGCGGGTTTTTTTCATTTTCATTTTTCCAAGTCTCTCCCCTTGCGGGAGAGACCGCTTCGTTCTTGCGAAGCATGAGAGGGAAACTGCAATGCATCATGAATAGCTTTCAAAGTTCCATCCAAAGCCGCATTGATGTCGTTGTTCCAGAATCTCAACACGCGAAAGTCCTGCGCCTTCAACCAAGCATCGCGTTTCACATCATGCGCTGAACCTTCATGCTGCGAACCATCCAACTCAATGATGAGGCGATTTTCAAAACACATGAAATCGACGATGTATGGTCCGATTGGAACTTGGCGTTTGAATTTGAAGTCCTCAAAGCGCTTGGCACGGAGAACTTGCCAAAGTTTTTTTTCAACATCGGTCATGTTTGTGCGGAGGTATTTGGCGAAGCTACGCTTCGCCCCCTCTCCTGACTTGGCTCGCGCCAAGTCTGTCTCTCCCGCAAGGGGAGAGACTTGGTGGCTGTGCGAACCTTCCTTACTTGAGTCTCTCCCCTTGCGGGAGAGACCGCTTTGCTCTTGCAAAGCATGAGAGGGCTGTTTCATCGCTTCACTTCCCAACTGGTCGTGCCGTCTTTGTCGTCTTTGATTGCAATGCCCATGGCGTCGAGTTCATTGCGGATGCGATCGGATTCTTTCCAGTTTTTTGTATGGCGGGCGACGAGGCGGTCTTCGATTAACCTGACAATGATGGCGCGATCAATTGTTTCAGAGGGAGACTTGATTCCATGCGCCATGACTTGCAGCGCAGATTCACCGCTCCATAATCCTAGGAACTCAAGGGCCGCAGCCAAGTTCGCGCAGGCTTCGGCGTTTAAACGAGATTTTGCATCACGATAAAGCGTATGAAGCGCGGATAAAAAATCAGACGAATTCAAATCATCTGATAGCGCCGCAATCAATTCTGGCTGTACTTGCCCCTTGCCTTGATAGCCATTTGCCGCCGTTATCCAATCGTTCAGAAGTTTTCGTGCTTCCACTAATCTTTCGACCGTCCAATCAATTGGCTGGCGATAGTTCGTCATGAGCATCGCAAGTCGTAGGACTTTTCCGTGCCACATCTGTGAACTAAAATCTCGCCCCGCCAGCAATTGCTGGATCGTATAAAAATTCCCCAAGCTTTTAGACATCTTCTGTCCTTCGACTTGCAGGAAGCCATTGTGCATCCAATAGTTCGCCATCACATCTGTGCCATAGCAGCATCTTGATTGTGCGATTTCGTTTTCGTGGTGTGGGAAGATCAAATCAAGACCGCCGCCGTGGATGTCGAAGATTTCGCCCAGATAGCGTTTGCTCATGGCGCTGCATTCGATGTGCCAGCCGGGGCGGCCCCTGCCCCATGGGGATTCCCAGCCTGGTTCATCAGCGTCAGAGAGTTTCCACAACACAAAATCCGCTGGATTTTTCTTGTGGGCTTCCACGGCGACGCGGGCACCAGCCTGTTGATCTTCAAGTTTGCGGCCTGAGAGTTTGCCATAATCCTTCATCGAAGCCACATTGAACAGCA
>JAYVXY010000205.1:0-13160 GCA_043784785.1 Aestuariivirga sp.
CCTAGAATGTCAAGAACAATTAGGGAACATGAATTCCAGCCGCCTCGAGAGCCTCGCATTCGGCCAAGCGTTTTTCCAAAGCTTTCCGCCATCCATGCATGATTTCATCTTCTGACATCGGTTTTTGATTTTTGCGCGGCGGATTGGCCTTGTTGAGGGCGCGGATTTGTGCAGCAAACCAATCATAAAATTCATATTTGCTGCGGTAGTGCGTTTTCAAACAGGCATCACCTTGTGCCAAATTTTTGCATATTTTCTTGCGGCGACAAGGCAAGTCTGGGCATGCCGAGAGCGGCTCCTTTCGTATCCAAGGTTCCATAAATTTCCTTCAGCTGCTGTTCATGGGGTTAACTTTAAAAATTTGGAGGGGAAAGCCTGAGCCTTGGCCCCACGCGAGTAAGATAGAGGTGAGGCGCGAAGCCAAAGCTCTGAGGCGCTGCGATTTTAACTTCTGGATTGAAACTTCGGCATCACGTGCTGTTCTCTGCCCCTTAGTTCGGACACCACTCACACATGGCCTAACTGCCCATTCAAGGGCGCGCGCATCATAGTGTGCGCGGGTCGCACCAGAAACCCCCGAGCCTTTTGGCGCGTGACACCAAAAGCCGCGGGCGCAGCAAACAATTCCGCAATGTAGAGACGCTGTCGACATCGTCCCCTCCTTTCGGGATCGTTCTAGACTTATATGGCATATATAGGAATTAATGTCAAGGGAGAAACTTGAGGCCATGGAATTATTTTCAACCTGTCTTCGCACAGGATAATTCGCGCTCCACACCAATGCTCGTCGTTCCTGCAAAGGCAGGAATCCAGCTGTTTTAAGCAGGTCTTGTGTCCAAAGCTGGACCCTTGCCTTCGCAAGGGTGACGGGACTGGGGGTGAAAATTAGGAATGTGAATGTTGAATTTAATCATTTTGTATGCTATTGTCATACACATGACCGAGATATCAAATGCCATGACTTCTGTTCTAAGCGTTCGGGTTAATCCCGATGAACGCGCCCTTTTAGAGGCCGCGGCTGAGCAGGCCCACACGAATTTAAGTGATTTCATTCGCCGCAAGGCTTTGGAGGCGGCTGAATCTGATGTGTTGAACCGGACAGTAGTTACTATTGCCGCCAAAGATTGGGACGCTTTTGAAGACTGGATTGATCGTCCGGCTGAGGTCATCCCGGCTTTGCAGGAATTGGCAAAAATAACCCCAAGCTGGCAGCGCTAACTTGACCATAGCATTGCCGCCGCGCCCCTTGGTCGAGACGGATGATTGCGGTGCTTTTGATTGTGGTCGCGAATCTCTCAATATCTGGTTCAGGCGACATGCTTGGGCCAACCATGTGGGCGGTGCGTCACGGGTGAATGTGCTTGCTGATCCCGCTTCGAATAAAATCATTGGTTTTGTGACTTTGAGTTCTGCCCAAATCGAACGCGCCTTTTTGCCAAAAGCGCAGCAACGAAATCGGCCTGATCCCATTCCAGTCACCTTGCTCGGCCAGCTTGCTGTTGACCAGAATTATCAAGGCCAAGGACATGCGGCCTCTCTGCTCCTGTTTGCATTAAAAACCGCGCTGAAGGCCTCGGCCATCATTGGCAGCATCGGCGTTCTAACCCATCCACTTGATGAGCCTCTGCGCAGCTTTTATGCCCACTGGGGATTTGTTGATCTGCCCTTCGATCCACGCTGCGCGATGTTTGTGCGCATGGTGGATTTGAGGAAGAGTTTTGGCGAGGGATGATTCTTTTCGCAAAGTGCTAAAACGTCAACCCATTCAATACTCAAGTTCTACGCCCAAACCCGTCATTCCGTGCAAGGGCTGGCATCCAGCTTCTATTTTATGGAGTGCAGTAAGAAAGCTAGGCCCCAGCTTTCGCTGGGGTGACGGATTGGATTAATTGTCTTGACGCACTAATCGTCTTCTCACCCGCTTCAGCGGGGAGAAGAAAGGGGCCCAAATTGCTAAAGCAATTTGGGATAGATGAGGGGCTTGTTGGAAGTGGGAGTACTGCTGCCGGCAGGCCCCTCACCTTCCCACGCCTTCGGCGCGGGCCCCGTCCTCTCCCATCTAAAGTGGGGCGAGGGAATTATGAACCAGCTCCACCACTCCGCGCAAATCTTTTACTTCGTAAAAGCGTGGCGTGCCCGCTGGCACTTCTTGGTGTTCGTGATCCCAGATCATTTCAAACGGTACATAGACGCCGTAGCCTCCCGCTTCGATCATCGGCAGCACGTCGGATTTGATCGAGTTGCCGGCCATCAAGGTTTTTTCCGCAACACTGCCATGGCGCTTGGCGATCCTCAAATAAGTTTCGGGTTTTTTATCTGAGACGATTTCAACACCTTCAAAATAATGTGCCAGGCCTGAGGCCAGCACCTTGCGCTCTTGA
This sequence comes from Aestuariivirga sp., assembly GCA_043784785.1. Classification (GTDB taxonomy): domain Bacteria; phylum Pseudomonadota; class Alphaproteobacteria; order Rhizobiales; family Aestuariivirgaceae; genus Aestuariivirga. The sequence continues at coordinate 2,382 of JAYVXY010000205.1, forward strand.
TGATGCAGATCGCCCTTGGTGATCAGCAGCAATTTGAAATCCCCCTGCAGCGCTTTGAGCGTGTCTTCCACATGCGGCAACAGCTCAATCTCATGATCCAGCATGTCGCGGCCGATCTCGATCAGCTTGGAAATGGCAGCACCATCAACCGCACCGCCGGAAACCTCAATGGCGGCTTCGATCATCGACAGGGCAAAACTTTTTGTGCCAAAGCCATAAAGCTTGATGTTGCGGCTTTCAGTTTGCATCAGCCGCGCTGTGGCATCAGCGGCGGACATATAATTTGAAAACATCTCGCCAAATTGGCGCTGGGCAGCATCAAAGTGGATGAGGTTATGCCACAGCGTATCATCCGCATCAAAGGCGATGAGGTCGAGGTTTTTCACTTCCATTATTGCTCACTCTTCACAGCGTCATTCCGACTTTCGTCGGGATGACGACAAGGGCTCACCGCTTGGCCTCAATGGCATCCATGATCAATGCGGCAATATCTGCGCCGCCGAAACGCTTCACCTGCCTGATGCCCGTGGGCGAGGTGACGTTGATTTCGGTCATATAATCACCGATCACATCAATGCCGGTGAAAATCAGGCCGCGCTTTTTAAGCTCTGGCCCAATGGCTTCGCAAATTTCATGTTCGCGCTTGGTCAGCGTGGTGGCCGTGGCCGTGCCGCCCACATGCATGTTGGAACGATTATCATGTTCGGCGGGAACGCGATTGATCGCACCGGCCACTTTGCCATCAACCAGAATAATCCGCTTATCGCCCTTCCTCACATCGGGCAGATATTTTTGCGCGATATAGGGTTCCTTATACATTTGCGCAAAGAGCTCGAGCAGCGCTGAGAAATTCTGGTCGGCATGATGGGTGCGGAACACGCCAGCGCCACCATTGCCATAAAGCGGCTTTAAAATAATATCGCCGTGATGTTTGCGGAAGGCGTTGAGTTCCGCTTCATCGCGCGTGATCAAGGTGGGTGGCATCAAGTCCGGAAATTTCAGGATGAAAAGTTTTTCCGGCGCATTGCGCACTTGCGCCGGATCATTCACCACCAGGGTTTTGGGATGGATCATTTCGAGAAGATGCGTGGCGGTGATGTAGCCCATATCAAAGGGCGGATCTTGACGCATGAGGATTGAACCTTGTGTGGCAAGGTCGATGCGCTTTTTGGGGCCAAGCTCGAAGTGCGCACCTTTTCTATCTTGCACCTTCACATCATGGCCTTCAGCGGAAAGTGTTCCATCCACATAGGCCAGAGTTTTGGTTTGATAATAAAACAGCTTGTGGCCGCGTTGCTGGGCTTCCAGCATCATGGCAAAAGTTGAATCGCCTTCGATGTTAAAAAGTTCAATGGGGTCGCATTGCACTGCGATCTTGAGGCTCATTTAATAGTCTCCTGAAAAAGCATTCTCGATATGTGTGGGCCAAAGATAGGCATTCACCGCGACAATATCAAACCGGCAAAAACCGGCCGCAGCTTTTGCGTCTTTTGCCATCCATAATCCGGCGGCGGCAGAGATGCGTTTGGATTGATAAGTGGTGACGGACGTGACGGCGGCATCAGCAGTGGCGCGGGCTTTGACTTCGATGAACGCAGTGGTTTGCCCACGCCGCATGATCAAGTCAATTTCACCATGATGCGATTTGAAACGCCGCGCCAGCAGCCGGTAACCTTTCAGGCGCAGCAATATCAGGGCGGCGGTTTCCGCATGGTGGCCACGCCTTTCAAATTTCTTTCTATTTGCGTTTGAGGACGCGGGCATACATATCCTCTTTTTTCAGATTGAAATGTTTTGCCACGATGTTGGCGGCTTTGCTGGCGGAATTATCTTTAAGCGCCATGGTGATGGCGATTTCAATTTCATCATCGGCAACGATAATGGGTTCATCATTGGGCGGGGCGATAACGACGCAAATTTCACCTTTTACAGATTCACGTGCTGCGAGAGTGGTGTGAATTTCCATCGCCGTGCCGCGCAGTACTTCTTCATGAAGTTTGGTGAGTTCGCGCGCCATAGCCATTTGTCTTCCGCCTAGCGCATCATTGATGTCGAGCAGGGCATAGACAATGCGGTGCGGGCTTTCAAAGGCAATCAGGGTTGATGGCACGGATTTAAATTTGGTGAGCAGATCAATGCGGGCTTTATGCTTTTGCGGCAGGAAGCCTAGGAATGTGAATGTGTCAGTCGGCAAGCCTGAGAGGGCCAGAGCCGTGAGAACCGCAGAAGCCCCCGGAAGCCCCGTGACCATGATATTCTCGGCGATGCAGGCCTGCACCAAGCGAAAGCCGGGATCAGACACCAGCGGCACACCGGCATCCGACACCAACGCAAAGGATTTGCCTTCTTGCAGCGCCGCGATAATGGCGGGGCGGACTTTTTCGGCATTATGTTCGTGATAAGGCTTCATGGTGTTGCGAATACCGTAACGTTCAAGCAGGCGCGAGGTGACGCGCGTGTCTTCGCATAAAACATAATCGGCTGCGGCCAGTGTCGCCAATGCGCGAAGGGTAACATCACCCAGATTGCCGATGGGCGTGGCTGTGACGTAAAGCCCCGCCTCCAAGCTTTGCGCTTCAAAGCGATTGGGGCCAATGAAATATTCAGCCATTGAGTTCTCGAATAATGGCGTTGAGAATGGGCCGACCGCGTGCTGTGGCCATCAGGCGCGAGCCAGCGCGCTCCACAAAACCAAGATTTTCCAGCGCTTCGATTTTGGAATTATCCATTGCTATACCGGCCAGAGTTTCGTGGCGGTTGAGATCAATGCCTTCTTTAATGCGCAGCCCCATGAGCAGATATTCAGGCGCTTGTTCAAACGGAGTCAACACGCCGTTTTCCAAAATGGAGTGACCATGCGCCTCCACATTCTGACGCCAAGTCTCGGGGTGTTTTTCGCTCATCAAGGCGAGGCGGTTTTGCCCTGAAGCCAAGCGGCTATGGGCACCCGGGCCAGCACCAGCATATTCGCCATAACGCCAATAGGTGAGGTTATGGCGGCTTTCATGGCCGTTTGCAGCATGGTTGGAAATTTCATAAGCGGGCAGATTGTGTTTGTCAGTCAGCTCTTGGGTTAACTCATAAAGCGAAGCTGCATCATCATCATTGGGGATCGCCAATTTACCGGCATCAAACAAATCTTGGTAACGCGTTTCAGGCTCAATGGTGAGTTGATAGAGCGACATGTGGCCCTGCTGTTCACCAAGCGCTATTGAGAGCTCATTGCGCCACGCCGCTAATGATTGCTGCGGTCTTGCATAGATCAAATCGAACGACACGCGCGGGAAAATTTTTGCAGCAAGACGAAACGCCGCCAACGCTTCATCTGGCGTGTGCTGGCGGCCCAAGGCTTTGAGATCAGCTTCATTGAGCGATTGCACGCCCACCGAAACCCGGTTCACACCCGCTGTAAGATAACCACGAAAATTTTCGGCTTCAACACTTGTGGGGTTGGCTTCCAGCGTGATCTCGGCTTCGGGCAACACGCTCCACAAAGCAGCGATGTGATCGAGTACATGGGTCACCGCTTCTGGCGGCATCAATGATGGCGTGCCACCGCCGAAGAAAATGCTGGTGACTTGTCTGGGGCCGGTGCGTTCCCTAAGCCAGCTCAATTCGCGCGCAATCCCTCTGGCATAAGACATATGATCAACAGCACCATGGCGCACATGGCTGTTGAAATCACAATAAGGACATTTGGCCTTGCAGAAAGGCCAATGAATATAAACGCCGAAATCTTCGTTAGAAGAGGTCACTGAGCAGTTTCTCCAACGCGAGGCCGCGATGGGATAGCGAATTCTTTTCCGCGTGGCTCATTTCGCCAAAAGTTTGGCCTTGACCATCGGGCACAAACACTGGGTCATAACCATGGCCCAATGCGCCCCGCGGCGGCCACACGAGTTGACCGGGAGCTACACCCTCATAAAACCGTTCATGACCATCGGGCCACATCACACATAATGTGCATTTGAATTGCGCTTTGCGTAGGGCTGGAGTTGTGGCACCGGCGGCTTGCAGTTTCTCTTCCACCAGCCGCATGGCCATGTTCCAATCGCGGGTTGGGCCAGCCCAATCGGCGGTGTAAACACCGGGGTCACCATTCAGCGCATCAACGCATAGCCCCGAATCATCCGAGATTGAAATCAAGCCCGAATGGGTCATGGCAAATAGGGCCTTGATGCGGGCATTGCCGCGAAAATTATCTTCGGTTTCTTCAGGTTCTGTGAGGCCCAGACCACCAGCCGAAAACGTCGTCACGCCATGGGGCTTCAAGAGTTCGGTAAACTCTTCCAGCTTGCCCTTATTATGCGTGGCAATGACGATCTTTTCGTTGTTTAATTTGCGGATCACTTCAACGCTTCTTTCTGCATTGCCACCAAGGTTTTGATGCCGCCATTGGCGAGGCTTAAAAGTTGGAGCAACATGTCTTGGCTGAAGGGTTCGCCTTCGGCTGTGCCTTGCACTTCAATGATGCCGCCTGATCCCGTCATCACAAAATTCGCATCGGTCTCAGCGGTTGAATCTTCGGCATAATCCAAATCAAGCACAGCCTGACCACCATGAATGCCGCAGGAGATTGCGGCCACATGATCCTTGATCGGCGAAGTTTTGAACATGTCGCGCGCCATCATCCACGAGATGCAATCTTGCAGTGCCACAAAGCTGCCGGTAATGGCCGCCGTGCGGGTGCCACCATCAGCTTGGATCACATCACAATCGAGCGTGATTTGCTTTTCACCCAAAGCGCGCAAATCCACCACGGCGCGCAGTGAACGGCCAATGAGGCGCTGGATTTCCTGGGTGCGGCCTGATTGTTTGCCGGCTGCTGCTTCGCGCTTCATGCGGTCACCCGTGGCACGGGGCAACATGCCATATTCGGCTGTCACCCAGCCCTTACCGCCGCCTTTTAACCAGGGCGGCACGCGCTCTTCGAGCGAGGCGGTGCACAACACATGCGTGTCACCAAACTTGATCAGGCACGAGCCTTCGGCATGTTTGGAGATATGGCGCTCAAATGAAACGGCACGGAGTTGGTCAGGGTTACGGCCGGAAGGGCGCATGGAAAAATCCTTGTTGAAAAAAGGTTCCTTAGCGCAGGTTTCACGCGGGGGAAATGATTAAGTCGTCCTCTGCCGCATAGCGGGAGAGGAAAGGGCCCCATTGCGCAGCAATGGGATAGGTGAGGGTCAATACATGTTGAAAAGGGGCCCTCATCTATCCCATCTCGCTGCGTTCGACGGGGCCCTTTCTTCTCCCGCTGTCGCGGGCGAAGACGGATATTAAATATCCCACGCCGGGCACCAGGCACCATTGACCAAACGGCGGCCCTCATCAAGTTTGCGGATTGCAGCCATATCCTCCGCATCCAACGCCACATCTTTTGAATCAAAATTTTCCTTGATGCGGGCTTTGTTGCTGGATGATGGGATGACCACATAGCCTTCGGCCAGCAGGAACGCCAAGGCCACTTGGCCCGCTGTTGCCCCGTGTTTTTTGCCAATGGCAAGAAGCGTTGGATTATCTGATACGGCCCCACGCGCCAGCGGCGAATAAGCCGTCATCGGAATGTTTTTGGATTTGCAATAATCCACGATGATGCGGTTTTGATTAAACACATGGATTTCGCATTGATTGGTGGTGATCGGGCGATTACCCAGAATGCGAAGCGCCGCATCAATATATTTCTTGGTGAAATTGGAAACGCCGATGTGTTTGGTGAGGCCTGCATCATAGACGGCGGCAAACTGCGCTACATAATCATTCACGTCATATTGGTCTTTGATTGATGGCCAGTGCAGCAGCAAAAGATCAACCTTATCGACGCGCAGTTTTTCCAGCGAGGCTTTGACATGGCCCATGATTTTTCCGGGCCCATAGCTTTCAGGGGCGACCTTGGTGGTAATGAAAACATCATCGCGGGCAATTCCGCTCTCGGCAATAGCGCGGCCCACATGTTGCTCGTTTTTATATCCTTCAGCGGTGTCGATATGGCGATAACCAATCTCCAACGCCCAGCGCGTAATATTATAGGCTTCGTCGCCATCATGGTTCCATGTGCCAAAACCAAGCTGCGGGATCGGGCCGATATTTTTGATTTTTGTCATCTTATACGCCCTCAACAATCACAATATCGGCTTCGCCAGCGCCTTTGCGTCTGGCCTTGGCGGATTGATATTCTTGCGAGTTGTAGCAGTCTATGGCCGCTTGAAGTGAGGGAAATTCGATGACCACATTGCGGACGCGGCCTTGACCTTCCATCTGTTGATGCGGGCCACCACGGGCGAGGATTGTTGCGCCATATTTTTTGAAAGCGATGGGCGCTGCCTCGGCATAGAATTTATATTGGTCGGGAATAGTAACGGTGACGTGCGCGATCCAATAGGCTTTGGGCATAGGCATTTTCCATTTGATAACAGTTATTGGTACGTTTATAATAGCAAATAGAGGAGAATTCAAATGGCTATGAGCGCTGATCTTGGATCAACTTTAGAAAATTACGTTAGCAAGCTTGTGGAACAAGGTCGCTATAACTCCAAAAGCGAAGTCTTGCGCGAAGGTGTTCGACTGGTTCAGGAGCGCGAATCCAGACTCGCGGCCTTGGATGAAATGGTTGCTGCGGGTTTAAAAGACATTGATGACGGCCGCACGCTTTCGGCGGAAGACGTGTTTGCTGAGTTGCGCGCCAAGTTCATTCCGCCAAAGCAATGAAGCTCCGCTTTTCCAGATTATCCCGCAATGATCTGGTTTCAATCGGTGGATGGATTGCGAAAGATAATCCTGAGCGAGCCGTCGAATATGTTTTTGAAATCGAAGCGACGTGTCAACGCCTGATCGACTTTCCTTTTACCGGCGAAAAAATTGGCCGTTATCAAAAAGAAGAAATCCGACGCAAGGTTCAAGGCAGTCATGTGGTGCTTTATACTGTCCGCGCGGAAATGTTTTTTGTTGTCAGGGTAATTCACGGTGCACAGGATTATTTGCGGTTTTTGGATTGAGCGCGGTCAAGTAGATATAGTACACCTACCCCCCAAACCCATCCCAAAACGCCTTGGCCTTGGCAAAGAATCCTTCTGATTCGGGCGAGTTATTGCGGGCTTCTTTGTCGAATTCCTGCATCAGCTCGCGCTGGCGGCGGCTGAGATTAACCGGGGTTTCGACACTCACCTGAATATACATATCGCCATGTTGGGCCGAGCGCAGCACCGGCATGCCTTTGGATTTGAGGCGGAATTGTTTGCCGTTTTGCGCGCCGTCAGGAATGGTTACACGGGCTTTCTTGCCGTCAATGGTGGGCACTTCGATTTCACCGCCTAATGAAGCAGTCGCCATCGAGATTGGCACCTTGCAATAAAGATCAGCGCCATCACGCTGGAAAAATTCATGGGCGCGCATTGAGATGAAAATATAGAGATCGCCCGTTGGCCCGCCGCGAACCCCGGCCTCGCCTTCGCCAGTTAAGCGAATACGCGTGCCGTCTTCAACACCGGCCGGAATGTTGACCGACAGATTGCGTTCCTTGGTGACACGGCCTTGCCCGCCACAGGCCATGCACGGATCAGCAATCACTTGGCCGCGGCCAGCGCAAGTGGGGCAGGCGCGTTCAACCGTGAAGAAGCCAGATTGCGAACGCACCGCACCCGCACCGCCGCATGTCGAGCAGGTTTTAGGCTGCGTGCCGGGCTTGGCGCCAGAACCTTTGCATAAGTCGCATGAGACCGATGAGGGCACGCGCACTTGCGCGGTTTTACCAGAATAGGCTTCGGTTAAGTTGATTTCGAGATTGTAGCGTAAATCACTGCCGCGCTGTGCGCCATTGCCACGCGCGCCCCGTGCGCCGCGCTGGCCGCCAGCCCGTTGGCCGCCCATAAAGTCGCCAAACAAATCCTCAAAAATATCCGACATGGAAGAATTGAATTCAGGGCCAAAGCCCGGGCCCGCACCGGGGCGTCCACCACCACCATTTTCAAATGCCTGATGGCCAAACCGGTCATAGGCAGCTTTTTTTTGTGGGTCCTTTAGAACATCATAGGCCTCGTTCAATTCCTTGAACTTGGCATCAGTTTCCTTGCTGCCGTGATTGGCATCGGGGTGTAGTTTTTTGGCCAAGTTGCGATAGGCGGTTTTCAACGCCTTTTCATCGGCCCCTTTGGGAACCCCCAGAACTTCATAAAAATCACGCTTGGCCATTAAAAAGTTACACTCGAATTTGTCGCCATCAGAAGAGTTCTACTACGTCAAATTTACAAGCCCATCAATCCGTCATGCCAGCGAAGGCTGGCATCCAGCTGGTCACCAATATGGGTGCTTGTCATTAAAGCTGGACCCCAGCTTTCGTTGGGGTGACGGCGTTGAGATGTAACATATGACAACATTAAAGAAAGCAAACTTACTTCTTCTTGTGATCATCAACTTCGGTGAAGTCGGCATCGAGGATTTCTTCATCATCGTGCTTATGCTCACCTTCATCATGGTCGCCGCCCGTTGCACCTGCACCAGCAGCTCCACCAGCCTTATACAAAGCTTCGCCCATCTTCATGGAAAGCTGCATTAGAGCCGTTGTCTTGGCGGCAATGGCTTCGACATCATTGGCATCGATTGAAGTTTTCAAATCAGCAATCGCAGCTTCAATCGCAGACTTGTCGGCTTCAGCAACTTTGCCTTCGGCTTCCTTCAGTGTTTTCTGCGTGGTGTGGATCAAGCTTTCAGCCTGGTTCTTGGCTTCCACTTCTTCCTTGCGCTTCTTGTCATCAGCAGCGTTGGCTTCAGCGTCTTTCACCATCTTTTCGATTTCAGCTTCGCTCAAGCCGCCTGAGGCCTGAATGCGGATCTGCTGTTCCTTGTTGGTGGCTTTGTCCTTGGCTGAAACATTCACAATGCCGTTGGCGTCAATATCAAATGTCACTTCAATTTGTGGAATGCCGCGTGGCGCTGATGGAATGCCCATCAGATCAAACTGGCCGAGGGATTTATTATCGGCTGCCATTTCACGCTCGCCTTGGAACACCCGGATGGTCACCGCCGTCTGATTGTCATCAGCGGTTGAGAACACTTGTGACTTCTTGGTGGGGATTGTGGTGTTGCGATCAATCAACCTCGTGAACACGCCGCCCAAGGTTTCAATGCCGAGTGACAATGGTGTTACGTCAAGCAACAACACATCCTTGACTTCGCCCTTGAGCACGCCGCCCTGAATGGCAGCACCAATGGCCACCACTTCATCAGGGTTCACACCCTTATGCGGTTCCTTGCCGAAGAATTGCTTCACCAGCTCAATGACCTTAGGCATGCGCGTCATGCCGCCAACGAGAACGACTTCGTCGATCTGAGCGGCGGTCACACCCGCATCCTTCAAGGCCTGACGGCAAGGCTCAATGGTTTTCTGGATCAAATCATCAACCAAAGCTTCAAGCTTGGAGCGCGAGAGCTTTACGGTGAGATGCTTAGGGCCAGAGGCATCAGCAGTGATGAAGGGCAAGTTGATTTCGGTCTGCATCGCAGATGAAAGTTCAACCTTGGCCTTTTCAGAAGCTTCACGCAAACGCTGCAGAGCCAGCTTGTCTTTACGCAAATCCAAGCCATTTTCTTTTTTGAATTCGTCTGCAAGATAATCAACAATGCGCATGTCGAAATCTTCACCGCCAAGGAACGTATCACCATTGGTGGATTTGACTTCGAACACGCCGTCACCGATTTCGAGAACTGAAACGTCGAAGGTGCCGCCGCCCAAGTCATAGACAGCAATGGTGCCGGCTTCTTTCTTGTCGAGGCCGTAAGCCAAGGCAGCAGCCGTTGGCTCGTTGATGATGCGTAAAACTTCCAGACCGGCGATGCGGCCAGCATCCTTGGTGGCTTGGCGTTGGCTGTCGTTGAAATAGGCTGGAACGGTGATCACCGCTTGGGTGACAGGTTCGCCCAAATAGCGCTCAGCGGTTTCCTTCATCTTGATCAATGTGAAAGCCGAAATTTGCGAGGGGGCATATTTGGTGCCGCGGCTTTCAACCCAGGCATCGCCATTGTCGGCTTTCACGATGGCATAAGGCACCAGCTTCTTGTCCTTGGCGACCATCGGGTCTTCCATGCGGCGGCCAATCAGGCGCTTGATCGCAAAGAAGGTGTTTTCAGGATTGGTCACACCCTGGCGCTTGGCAGGCTGGCCCACCAGTGTTTCGCCCTCAGCGTTAAACGCAACGATTGATGGCGTGGTGCGCGCACCCTCGGCGTTTTCGATAACTTTTGGATTTTTGCCTTCCATGACGGCCACGCATGAGTTGGTGGTGCCAAGGTCAATACCAATAACTTTACCCATAGTTCTCTCCTCTGGCAGGCTTAATGTTCCAGCCCCTGAACAGGCACTGAAGGTTTGGCCCCCGCAATTAATCTATGCCGGACAGTTGGACTTGAGCCCATCTGATTTGGCGTTCGGGCGGTATATAGGGGGGGTGCGGGGTGCTATCAAGGTTTTGTGATGCGAGATTCGAATGATTTATGATGGCGTGAAGCATTTTCCCGGGTTTATTGACCGTGGGGCACAGGAATCGCTGGTTTCAAGCTTGCGGGGCGCTGTTTTGCAAGCGCCGCTATTCATTCCACTGATGCCACGCACCGGCCGGCCTTTCAGCGTACGCATGACCAATCTGGGGGAATTAGGCTGGGTTTCGGACCGCACTGGTTATCGTTATCAGGCCGTGCATCCTGAAACGGGCAATACCTGGCCCGCCATGCCAGAACCGATATTGGATGTGTGGCGCAAAGTTTCAAACTATGCGGGGTTGCCGCAAG
>JAYVXY010000206.1:0-13115 GCA_043784785.1 Aestuariivirga sp.
GTGCCGGGTGACATTACGGTGTCTGAATCCAGATACTCAAAGCCCTGTTCGGGTGCCACGGCCAAAATGCGCTGATAATGCTCTTCGGTGTGAACGCGCACGATATCTTCTTCGCGGCCCAGTGGCGCTTCACGATTGATAATGGATTTGAAATGCGGCGAGCGCAGCACATCATGCACGGCGCGGATGCGGTCAATCCGTTCGGGGTGACCATCGGGTGTGACATGGGCAAGGCTGGCGGGGTGAGAAAAAACAAATGTGGACATGGATGCTGGGTAGCTGAAATTTTCTGGCGATGCTATAGCCGCTGAAATGATCAGCGCCAATGATATTTCAAAAGCTGCCGACCTGCTATTGGCGGGCGAATTGGTGGCCTTCCCCACCGAGACGGTTTATGGGCTTGGCGCATTGGCCACGAGCGACAAAGCCGTGGCGCGGATTTACGCCGCCAAGGGCCGTCCGCAATTTAATCCTTTGATTGCCCATGTGGAAGATGTGGAGGCCGCCTTCGCGCAGGGCGAATTTTCAGCTGATGCTTTGAAACTCGCGGCGCGGTTTTGGCCGGGGCCGTTAACTTTGGTGGTGCCGCGCTGGAGCAGTTGCACGGTTTCTCTGCTGGCCTCGGCGGGCCTGCCTTCGCTGGCTTTGCGCGTACCGCAGCATCCGATTGCGTTGGAGCTTTTGCGCGCCGTGGGAAAGCCTGTTGTGGCCCCTTCGGCCAATCCATCAGGCCGCATCAGCCCGACAAATGCACAACATGTGCGCGATGGTTTGGGAAACAAGGTTTCAATGATTCTGGATGGTGGGCCCTCTGCAGTCGGCGTTGAGTCGACTGTGGTTGGCTTTCTGGGCGGCAGGGCCACCCTGCTGCGCCCCGGTGGGTTGTCCCGTGAGATGATAGAGGAAGCCCTGGGTTATCCATTGCTGGTTTCGCCTGGTGGTGAGATGCATTCGCCTGGCCAGATGGAAAGCCATTATGCGCCGGGGGCTTCGATGCGGTTGAATGCCCATGCTGCTGAATTTGGCGAAAGCTATTTAGGCTTTGGCAAATTTACATCGACGCATAATCTTTCACCCTCGGGCGATGTGATCGAAGCCGCGGCCAACCTGTTTCGCATGTTGCATGAATTGGATGAGTTGAAGCCGACACGCATTGCTGTAGCACCAATTCCGAATATTGGATTAGGCGAGGCCATTAATGATCGGCTCAAACGCGCAGCGGCCCCAAGATGATGCCTTCTGAACAAACTCTCCAACGCATGATCGCTGTCGTCGGCGAGAAAAATGCCATTCGCAATGCAGCTGATATGGCGGCCTATATGGAGGAACGCCGCGATTTGTGGCCAGGCCATTCGCCTCTGGTGTTGCGGCCCGCAAACACGGCTGAAGTTTCTGAGATTCTCAAGATCGCGCATGAATCAAACACGGCCATTGTTCCGCAATCGGGCAATACCGGATTGGTCGGTGGGCAAATGCCAACTGGGCCAGAGGTGTTATTGTCTCTTGATCGCATGACCAAAATTATTTCGGTTGATGCCGATGATTATTCAATGACGGTAGAGGCAGGCTGCATTTTGAAGAATGTGCAGAATGCTGCTGATGCGGTTGATCGCCTGTTTCCATTAAGCCTAGCGTCCGAAGGTTCCTGCCGCATTGGCGGCAATCTTTCCAGCAATGCGGGCGGCTTGAACGTTCTGGCTTATGGCAACACGCGCGATTTGTGTTTGGGGCTTGAAGTTGTTTTAGCTGATGGCCGCATTTGGAATGGCCTTAAAAAACTGCGCAAGGATAATACGGGCTATGACCTCAAGAACCTGTTTATTGGTGCCGAAGGCACGCTGGGTGTGATCACTGCAGCGGTTTTAAAACTCTATCCAAAACCCAAGCGCAATGACACCGCCTTCATCGCCGTTCCATCACCAAAAGCTGCTGTTGAATTATTGGCTTTAGTGAAATCGGAAAGCGGTAATCGCGTTGTGGCCTTTGAATTGATGCCGGATATTGCCATGGGCTTCACTGTAAAACATATGGGCATCACCAATCCCATTACATCGCCCTCACCGTGGTTTGTGCTGACGGAATTGGCTGATGCCCTGCCCGGCAATCTCGAAGCGATATTGGAACAAGCTATGGAGCGTGGCTTGGTGACCGATGCCAGCATCGCGCAATCGGAAGCGCAGCGACAGGCATTGTGGGCCATTCGTGAACTAATGCCAGAGTCTCAGCGCCATGAAGGTGGCTCGATCAAGCATGATGTTTCCGTGCCAGTTTCCCACATTCCCCAATTCATTACCGAAGCCACCGCTGCTGTGCATGGTTTTATGGCCGATGCGCGCGTGATGTGCTTTGGCCATATGGGCGATGGCAATATGCATTTTAACGTCACGCAGCCTGTTGGCATGAACAAACAAAAATTCTTGGATCAGTGGCATGATCTCAATTGGGTGGTGTTTGATGTGGTGTTGAAGCATGGCGGCTCGATCAGCGCTGAACACGGCATTGGGCAATTGAAACGACAGGACATGCTGCGCATTAAATCGCCGGTGGAATTGGATATGATGCGTGGTGTGAAAGCGATGCTTGATCCCAAGGGCATTATGAATCCGGGGAAGGTTTTGCCCAACCCATAGTCAATAGCCCCTCACCCTGAGGTGCGACCCCGCACTTGATGCGGGGGAGCCTCGAAGGGCTGGTGAACTTCGCGCGGTGCTTCGAGGCTTTGCTACGCAAAGCACCTCAGCATGAGGGATAAGAGAAAGGCTCAGTTGACCTTTGTCTTCAACACCATTTCCACATTCTCCTTATGAACGGCTTCATAGGGTTCAAAATAATTCACCCAGCCTGCTTCAAGCGGCCCGGCGATGATGTGGCGCAAATTTTGTTCGCGTAATTCCGGTTCAGCCGCCATGCGTTTTAACATGCGAATATATTGTTGGGTGGCGCGAATGAAGGTTTTGCCATAGCCGCCTTTGGCGATGATTTCAGGGTGGCCGTGATTGGGCAGAATATATGTGGGCGCCAAAGCCCAAAGATGATCGAGGTCTGCCAGGTGGGTATCCATATATTCGGGCTCGCCGACATAGGTGACGGTGTCTTCCATCGTATCACCGGCCAGCAATACACCCTGCTCTTTTACCCACACCACAGTTGCGTCATCGCTATGAATATTGAATTCAAGAAATTGCAAATCAAGCGCGCCCAACTTGAAGTTCATTGATTTGGAAAATATTTGGGTGGGCATGATCAATGGATTGATGGCGGGTGCGCCGTGATAGGTGCCATCTTCAATGCCAGCTTTGTGTTTGGCCAGATGATCGGCGGTGCGCTGATTGGCGATAATCGCACAATCTTTGAAGATTTCGGTTCCCGCCACATGATCAAGATGCCAGTGGCTGAGTAGAACTGTGAATTTGGTGATGCCCAAACTTGAGAGATGATCACGAATGGCTTTGGCATAATCATTCGAACAATGGGTGTCATAAACCAGCGCTTCATCACCATCGACGATGGCATAACTGGCAATTCCCAGAGACAGCGCGCCATTATCAACCCAATTATCTTCAGGCATAAAGCGATAGCTTTCCACGCGGCCATCATAATAGGCGTAGATGTTTTTGTGAGGTTGAAGGATGCGGAGATGTTTTGTCATGGGGCAACTTTACACGAAACAAGTGAAATGTAATTCTTAAAATCCCACAACGCCCGTCACCCCAGCCTTCGCTGGCATGACGGTTCGAGAGAGTGGCATCAATTTTAAATTCTATATCAAATCCAGCTGGCCAGATGATATTGGCTTTGGTGGTGGTGCGTTACGTTTGATAATAGTTGGCTCCATGGTAAAGTAATCATCAGGTAGAGGTTTCAGCAAGTCTTTCACATCTTCCTCCGCACTATCCAGCCAGCGCTCAAAATCTTCTGGATGAATCACCACAGGGCTGCGATCGCGAATTGTGGCTATCAACAGATTTGGATCGGTGGTTAACATGGCGGCAGATTCGAGTTCGGAACCATCAGCACTTTGCCAATGTTCCCAAATGCCGCCGAAGGCAAACAAGCCGTTATCGGGGCGGTGGATGAAATAGGGTCGCTTTTTGCCAGGCACATCGCCTTCCCATTCATAGAAGCCATCAGCGGGAATCAAGCAGCGGCGGCGTTTGATGGCATTTTTAAAAGATGGCTTTTGATAAACCGTATCACTGCGGGCATTGATCAGCGGCCTGCCTTGAATTTCCTTGACCCAAGATGGCACGAAGCCCCAGCGCACCAACTCAAAATGGCGTTGGTGATCCAACCCATTTCGCACAATGCCAATCGGGCTGCTCGGCGTCACATATTGACGCGGCGGAAAAATCGGCTGTTCGAGATATTTAAACAGCGCCCTTGCTTCTTCTGCTGGTTTGCGAAAACTATAGAGACCACACATGAGGCGACTTTAGCGTTATGGCGACTTCACAACAATTCCCAATTCTCGGTGCATCGGCCTGCGTGTGGCGCGGGGGCCAAGTGCTTTTGATCAAGCGTGGCAAGCCGCCGGGCAAGGGCATGTGGAGCTTGCCAGGTGGAAAAATCGAACCGGGCGAGACAGCGGAAACTGCGGCCCGGCGCGAGTTGTTTGAGGAAACGCAAATTGTTGCAAAATTCGCCCATATGCTTGGGCCTTATGAAATTTTGCAAGGAGGAACCGTTCTCTATTCAATCACCTGCTTTGCAGGAGGCTATGTTTCAGGCAAAGCGCTGGCCAATAGTGATGCCGCCGATCTGGCTTGGATTTATCCACATGAATTGGGGGGCTTAAACCTGGCCCCAAATATTGCACAAGCCATTGCTGATGCTTACAAAGTCTTAAGGACTTAGCTCAAAGTCAATCAGTGACGTTAACCCTTTCTTAAGGAACGACTCGCCCGCATCTTGCTCTCTGGTAAGTTAAGTTAATGCGCTGAGGTGGGCTCAGTGGCGTATGCCCCAAGTTGAGTTTCATGTATAAATTATCAGAAGACCAAATCGCCGAACTTCCGCCGCAGGAAGCAAAACAAATGGCACTGCGCTATATTCTCGAAGCGTGGGAGGAAGCGATTTATGATGGGCTTGACCCGGATTGTATCGCCACGGCGGCGATATTTGCAGCGCTTTCTGATATGATTGCCACCTATGGCGAAGAGCCCGTGGCGGTGATGTGTGAACGCCTGCCAGAGCGCATTCGCTCAGGCGAATTTACCGTGGGCAAGACGACGCAGTGAGTTTGCCACTTCTTCATTTTGCGGATTAAAAAATTCGTCATGCCAGCGAAGGCTGGCATTCAGCTTTATTTTATGCATTTGAGCCGGTGGCTAGCTGGATTCCAGCTTTCGCTGGAATGACGGACGTTAGAGAAAATAATTCAGATTATCTGGCACTGTCACAAATAAATTGATGCGCCTAAAACGCTTCAATGAATCACGCTCCCGATAGCCGCTATTCCTGGATCAGACTTGCTGCCTCTGTTGTGCTGGCCACAACGGGTGGGATTGGGCTGTGGGCCGGTGTGATTGTATTGCCCTTCATTCAAGCTGATTTTGGCATTGATCGGGCTGCTGCCTCTTTCCCCTATACGATGACGATGATTGGTTTTGCGTTTGGCGGAATTTTATCTGGTAAAATGGCTGATAAATTCGGCATCATGATTCCGATGATGTTTGGTGCCGTGATGCTGTGCATTGGATTTTTCGCAGCGGCCTTGGCTCCCAATTATTGGAGCTATGTGGCCGCTTCCTCCGGCGTGATCGGATTGCTGGGCAGCGGCACGACTTTTGGGCCGCTGGTGGCGGATGTTTCACTCTGGTTTCAGAAAAAGCGTGGCATTGCTGTGGGCATTGTCGCTTCGGGAAACTATCTGGCTGGAACCATCTGGCCACCGCTTCTGACCTATGCCACCCAGCACTATGGCTGGCGGCACGCGTTCATGTTTATCGGCGTGGTCTGTGTTGTCATCATGTTGCCGCTGTCGCTGATGTTGCGCCAGCGCGCTTCATTGGTCGAGCGGCCCAGCCCGGCCGCGATCAACCAACCAATAAAAGGCAATAATTTTCTACAGGCCATGTTGATATTGGCCGGCCTTTCATGTTGCGTCGCCATGAGCATGCCGCAAGTGCATCTGGTGGCCTATTGTGGTGATTTGGGTTTTGGGCCCACCGTGGGCGCGCAAATGCTTTCAGTGATGCTTGGGTTTGGCGTGGTCAGCCGGCTTGTGTCTGGCTATTTTTCCGACCGCATTGGCGGCATTGGCACATTGATTATCGGCTCATTCCTGCAATGTTTGGCACTGCTGTTTTATATCCCTTTCAATGGGCTGGTTTCGCTTTATCTGGTCACGGCTCTGTTCGGTTTGGCGCAGGGCGGCATTGTGCCCAGCTATGCCTTGATCGTGCGTGATCATTTTCCAGCCAAGGAAGCCGGAACCCGAATTTCGATGGTGTTCACCGCCACGGTGCTGGGCATGGCCTTGGGTGGCTGGCTATCAGGTGTGATTTTCGACCATACGGGATCTTATAAATTGGCATTCCTTCACGGAGTGGCCTGGAATCTTCTGAACATGGGAATTGCATTTTGGTTGTTGATTGGCAAGCTTCGGCCGCGTGCTATTGCCATCTGATCCCTAACCTTATTATCAATTGATCCCTTGACCTTAGATTGCGATGGGGCTTTGTTGCATTGCAATAGGAACATGAAAAAAACGACCCCCTCATATCTGGCGCAATTTGGCAAATTCGGTGCTAAAGGCTTAAGTCTCAAGGCAAGTGCCTTGGGCCAGAAGGGCGAAGCTTTGTGCGAGATGGCCAAGCTGGGCCTTGCGGTTCCACCCGGATTTGTCTTAACCGTTGAGGCCTGTCAGCAGATTGCAACGGGCCGGGTTGCAGCAGCGATCAAAACCCAAATCCAATCCGCTTTAATGATGATGGCGGATGAAACCGGTTGCGCATTGGGCGATTACAAACATTTATTGCTTTTGGCCGTGCGGCCCTCAACGCCCTTGGCCCTGCCCGGCACATTGGAAGCGGTTTTGAACCTGGGCCTGAATGATGAAACGGTTGAAGGTTTGGGCAAGTTTTCGGGCGACCCCGGCTTTGCGCATGAATGCTATCGCCGCTTTATTCAAAACTATGCCCATGTGGTGATGGGTGATGACCCGGCAGCATTTGAAGATTTGCTAAGCTTGTTCATTGAAGAGCGTGGCTATGTTTCGGCGACTGAGATTAAAAGCTCGGATGGCCGCGAATTGACCGCGCGGTTTAAATCTCAGTTGGAAGCACATGAACAACAGGTGTTTCCACAAGATGTGCATGAGCAGTTGTGGAACACGATTGTTGCCTTGGTGCGCGGCTGGAATGGCCCGCGCGCAAAAATGCACCGTAAGCTTCATGGTGCTGATGCTGATGCTGGTTTGGCAATCGTTGTGCAAGCCATGGTGTTTGGCAATCAGCCCGAGCTTTCGGGCGCTGGCAAAGCGGCTTCACGTCACCCGCAAACCGGGGAAGTTGCCATTCAAGGCGAATATCTGGTTGATGCGCAGGGGCCGGATTTGGTGGCACGATTGCGGCAAAGCTTGGCCTTGACCAATGGCGGAGTTTCACTGCAATCCACAATTCCTGTGGCTTTCGATGAATTGCAAAGCGGTTTGGCAAAGCTGGAACAACACAGGCGCGATGCTGTGGAAGTCGATTTCACGGTTGCGCAAGGACAGTTGTGGTTTCTCGATGCCAAGCCCGCGCGGCGCACCACAGCAGCGGCAATCAAGATCGTGGCTGATATGGTGCGGCTTGGTTTGATGAGCGAGTCGGAAGCGCTGCTCCGCATTGATCCATTATCCCTCGATCAACTTTTACACTCGACACTGGCCTCCGATGCGAAGCGCGAAATTGTGGCGGCGGGTTTGCCAGCCTCGCCCGGTGCCGCATCAGGCATGATTATTTTTGATGCAGCTGAGGCGCGGCTGTTGGTGGGGCAAGGCTATCATGTCATTCTCGTGCGGCCTGAAACCGCGCCGGAAGACATTAAAGGTGTGCATGTTGCCGACGGGGTTTTGACCACGCGTGGCGGCATGACATCCCACGCTGCGGTGATTGCCCGCGGCATGGGCAAGCCTTGCGTGGCTGGCGCTTCATCTCTCAAAATCGACGTGGCAGGCGGCACCTTGAAAGCGCCAGGACTGACGCTGCGTAAAGGCGATGTGATCACCATTGACGGCGGTTCGGGCCAGGTTCTGAAAGGTGAGGTGGCGGTGGTGAAGCCTTCGCTTTCGGGTGATTTCGCCATGTTTCTGGGCTGGGCCGACAAGGCGCGCCGTATGGCGGTGCGCACCAACGCCGAAACCCCACATGATGCGCGCATTGCCCGTGACTTTGGCGCGGAAGGCATTGGCCTTTCGCGCACCGAGCATATGTTTTTTGAAGGCGACCGCATTATTGCCATGCGTGAGATGATTCTGGCTGATGGCGAACGCGACCGGCGCGCGGCATTGGGGAAAATCTTGCCGATGCTGCGCGCCGATTTTGAGGCACTGTTTTCGATTATGGCTGGACTGCCGGTTTGCATCCGCCTGCTTGATCCACCCTTGCATGAATTCCTGCCATCCGAAACCGAAGACGTGGTTGCCATTGCCAAGGATTTGAAGATCGATCCTGCCGCGCTGCGTCGTCGTGTGGCTGAATTGCGCGAGCAAAACCCAATGCTCGGCCACCGTGGTGTGCGGCTGCTTTTGAGCTATCCTGAAATTACCGACATGCAGGCCCGCGCCATATTTGAGGCAGCAGCCAATGTTGAGCGCCAATCGGGCAAGACCCCAATTGCTGAAATTATGGTACCGCTGGTTTCATCTCGGGCTGAGCTTGATGCGGTGCGCAAGCGCATTGATATGGTGGCGGCAGAGGTGGCAAAAGAAACCGGCCAAGCCATCACTTATCTTGTCGGCACCATGATTGAACTGCCGCGCGCTGCATTAAGAGCCGAAGACATTGCCAAGGCGGCTGAATTCTTTTCCTTCGGCACCAATGATTTGACCCAAACGACCTATGGCATCAGCCGCGATGACAGTGCGCGCTTTATTGGCGAATATACAGCGCGTGGTATTTTTCCACATGATCCCTTTATCTCGCTGGATGTGGATGGGGTTGGCGAACTCATCAATTTTGCGGTTGAGCGCGGACGCAAGGGGCGCAGCGACATCCATTTCGGCATTTGTGGCGAACATGGCGGCGACCCAGACTCGATTGCCTTTTGTGAGGCCGCTGGGCTTGATTATGTGTCCTGTTCTCCCTTCCGGGTTCCCATCGCCCGGCTGGCAGCCGCCCAAGCGACGCTTCGAAAGTGAATTAAATTCATACAAATCAGCGCATTAACCTCAATGTTAATTCGTGCTTTTTGGCGGCGGAAAAGTGGCTGGTTTGGGTTGTCGGCATGGTTAACCTATGCTAAACGCGACTGTAGTAGATTTAACGACCATGGGCTCCGGCCCTTCTTATTCGGGATATTGCACATTGGATCGTCAAAAAGGTTTGCATCGTGGGCGTCGTAATGAGGATCTCAACCCGTTTGAGCGCCCGCTGCCTGAGAAATCTGCTTTGCGTGAATTTGTGCCAATGGCATTTGCCGGTGTGATGTTGGTCACAGCTTTTGCTTTTGCGGGCCATTATATCGGGCGCAATGCAGATGCGCATAATGTGACGGCGGAAGATTTGGCGCTGCAAGTCGTGCCAACTTCAGCTTTGGCGACCAAGGGTTCGCTGCTGCCTGAAGGTGAAACATTTGCTTTGCTCAATATGCACAGCCTGCGCAGCCAAACAGTTTTAATCGACGGCAAAGGCGATTTGCTGGGGCTTGATGCGGTGCAGCCAGTTCCGGTTCCCCTGCCAAAGCTTAAGCCTAAATCGATCAGATTGGCGAAACTTGATAAAAACGTCAAAATTACCCCTGCTTCGGTTGATCTGAAACATCCTGATGAGCCCGCATCGGCGGTGAAGCGCTTGGCGATGGCACCTGCCGCCCCTGATGTGGAACAATCATTCAAGCTTGATAAAGCTACCAAGCAGAAAGTTGTGGCGCAACGCCGCGTTCGCTTGGCGGAAGAAAATTGTTTGGCCCGCGCAGTTTATTTTGAATCGCGTTCAGAATCTGATCTGGGGCAATTGGCAGTGGCCAAGGTTATTTTGAACCGTGTTAAGTCGCCTGATTATCCAAAAACAATATGTGGTGTTGTCTATCAAGGCTCTGCCACCCGTAATTCCTGTCAATTCTCATTCGCTTGTGATGGATTGCCGGATGATGTGAAGAGTCCAGAGGCATGGTCGCATGCAAAATCCATCGCACAACGGGCCATTGCGGGTGATCCAGCGGTTGCCATGATGGGTTCGGCGACGAATTATCATGCTGACTATGTCAAGCCACGTTGGGCCAAGACGATGCGCCGCCTGGCGCGTATTGGGCATCATATTTTCTACGCGAACGGCTAAGGCCTTAAGATAAAGGGTTGGCCTTCATAGGCATTGGCCCCTCGGCCAATTGATTCTACTGCTTTCAACATGCGCCCCTTACGACCGAGCAACTGATCAACCTGTGCGGTGATCAACCGATTTGGCGTTGCCGAGGGTGAGACGACGCGCAATTCCTGCGCCAACTCCATCTCATCGGCCTCTGGGCGCAATATGCACAGCGCGGTAAAGGCTGAAGCCGTCGAACGACTGATGCCAGCCCAGCAATGGATGAGCAGCGGATTTTCCCTGTCCCAGCGTTCAATGAAACTCACCAATTTTTCGGCATCGCGCGAATGAGGCGCTATGAGGCCGGGTGTGACGGCGTTGATGTCATTGAAGGTGAGGCGCAGATGAGCGGTGCGATCAATGCCGGTGAAATTACGATGCGGCGTTTCCGGCCCCAATATGCTGATCACAGATTTGGCTTTATGGAAATCAATCTGATTTTGGGCCGCATTTAAACCGCAGACGATGATCATGATTTTAAACTCTCAAAAATCGAGAGATATTGGGCCACGGCTTCATTGGCTGGCAAGGTTTCAAGGGCGTGAAATTTTCTGTCGCCAGACAGGCCTTTTGGGCGACCGAAGAATTTTTCTGCTTCGGGAATGCTGAAACCAGCCAGTTGAGTCGCCTCCAAATAAGCCGCCATTTTATCGGTCTGCTTGATCAGGATTTCAGTTTCAGTTGAAACTTGTGCGGGCAATCCGAAGCGAATGTGGATGGCGGCCATGAGGCGATGTTCGAAGGCTTTGTAATCAACGCCCAGCGCAGCCTTGAAAGGCGAAATCATATCGCCGATCACATATTCTGGCGCATCATGGAGAAGAGCTGCAAGACGCAATTGCTTGCTCGTGCCCTTATTGCAATGATCATATATCGCTTCAACCAACACGCAATGTTGCGCCACCGAAAAAGCGTGATCGCCTTTGGTCTGGCCGTTCCAGCGCGCCACGCGGGCAAGGCCGTGGGCGATGTCCTCAATCTCAATATCAAGCGGCGAAGGATCGAGCAGATCAAGCCTGCGGCCCGATAACATGCGTTGCCAGGCTCTCGGTGCTGCCTCTGCCATTTAGCGCACCAATTTCTTCACGGCTTCGTTGCGATAGCAATCGACCATGTGATCATTGAAAAAGCCCGTTGCCTGCATGAAGGCATAGACAATAGTGGGGCCAACAAATTTGAAGCCGCGTTGTTTTAGATCCTTCGAAATTGTTTCAGCCAGTGGGGTTTTGGCGGGCACGTGTGCACTGCTGTTGAAATTGTTCTGAACCGGCTTGCCATCGACAAAATCCCACAGATATTTCGAGAAGTCATCAATCTTCAAATAGGCCTGGGCGCTGAGCACGGTGCCTTCAATCTTCAACCGATTGCGAACGATTCCTGCGTTCATCATCAACGCATCTTTCTTGTGGCGATCATAGGTGACGATTTTTTCAGGCACGAAACCATCAAAGGCGATCCTGAAATTCTCGCGCTTTCTGAGAATGGTGATCCATGACAGGCCAGCCTGAAAGCCATCGAGAATGAGCTTTTCAAACAATGCGCGAGAATCATATTCCGGCACGCCCCAATCGGTGTCGTGATAATGCACATAGAGCGGATCAGTGCCGCACCAGGAACAGCGGCAAATGCCGTCTTCATGTTTAACTGCGGTCATTGGGCGACCTCTGGAATAGTGACTTCATATTTAATCCAATCGGGCTTTGACACTTTTACGACGTTGGAATTTGACAGCAGCGATGCTGTTGCTTCAGCCAGACGATCAAGACGCAGTAACGCCAAGGCCTGATTGTGCGTTGTTGATAGAACTTCGCCAATCACCCTATCAGCGCTGGTGATGCTGGTGCCTTTTTGCAGCCCTTCGCCCGTGACCGGTAACACGCGACTGCGCGCGGTGCCGCGATGTTGCATGCGGGAAACAACCTCTTGGCCGACATAGCAGCCCTTGGTGAAACTCACGCCTGCGAATTGATCAAGATTGGCCTCATGCGGAAACAGATTATTAGTGCCGATGTCTTGGATGCTATCGGCCAGGCCCAGAGCGATGCGCGCGGCGTCATAACCCTCGCCCAGCTTGAACGCGCCCTTGGCTGCAAAAAAGCGGTGGCCCATGGCAGCGTTGCGGGGGTCAACATAGCCTTCATCACCCGCAGCGATTTCAAGATCATCACGCGCGGCGATTTCAAGCTTGGCGCGGAGCCTATACATCATCAGTTTTTGCAGCAATGCACCGCGTTGATCCAAGGCGCAGTCGATCAGAATTTGGTCGCCCGCATTGGCCACAAACACATCATGCAAAATCTTGCCTTGGGGTGACAGCAAAGCGCCATAGGCCGCCTGCCCCGCGCTCAATCCCGCCACATCGCAAGTGAGCAGATTGTGCAAAAAAGCCAATGCGCCCGCACCACTGATCGAGATCACGGCACGGTCGGGTCGCAATTGCGATGGGAAATTTAATCTGGTCATGGTTGCTGTGTTGGTTCTATCATGGCTTTACGAAGCTTGAAACAGGAAGCGGAATGAACGTCGATCTTATTCTCAAAGGTGGAACAGTCATTAACCAAGATGGCATGGGGGTGCGCGATATTGCGGTATCTGGCGGGCGCATTG
>JAYVXY010000207.1:0-13083 GCA_043784785.1 Aestuariivirga sp.
AAGACACCGATTTACGATGGCGAGAAACTGGGCGCAGGCGCAAAAATTATGGGGCCTGCCATTATTGAGGAAGTGACCACAACCATCGTCATCGAACCGAAATGGGCGGCGGTGCTGGATGCGACAGGGTCTTATGTGATTACGAGGAAGAAGAGGTAGGGGGATAGTTTGAAATGCAAAGCTGATCCGTTACCATAATCTTATCATGTCGGCGTTGAAGCGAGTTGCAGACAAGCTTCGCTTGTAGAGATGTTGACGAGAAGGGGCAAACCCAGAAGTGGGGATCACTGATCGCTTGGTCAGCTTTAGTGCTTGAAGCGGTCAATCAAAAAAAGCAATCGGGTGTTTCCTTTAAGATAGGAAACACCAGACAAGGCATTGCCAAAATTGCTCATACAACTGGCGTCATAGTGATTGAGGCCAAGCCCCATGAATGATAGCAATGGCCCATGCCGCATAGAACCAAAACGCCGGACCTCGCTGCCCCTGCCATAAAGCGCCGCAGGAAGCTGCGCATTTTGGGCACGGCTGTCACACTGCTGGATCAGGTAAAAAAACGGGCCGAAGCTGATCTTGGTTTTGATCTTGAATTTGAAGTTCTCGATTTTCTCTCCTGCCAAGGCAAGGCCGCTCTCAGCCCGGATGCCTATGACATTTATGATCAATGCTTTCACAATCTTGATATTGTCTGGTTCTGGGGTTCGTTGCAGCCCATTGATACCCAGCGCATCACGCAATGGGATAAGGTGAGCGATCTTACCAAGCGCGGTGGCATTAGCCGTTATGCGTGGCGTGGGCATGGCGATGCGCCGGTGAAGAAGCTTTATGTGCAGCCTGGCGATTCATTGGGCTCGGAGCCGCAACGCCACATCAGCATGTTGCCCACTGTCTATAATCTCGATTCATTCGGCTATGACGCGCGCGTGTTTGGCTATTCAAAGCGCCAAGAAGAAAGTTGGGCGTGGCTGTTTGATGAACGCGCCAAGGGCCGCATTGCTTTGGTGGATGAGCCTGCCATTGGCTTGTTCGATGCGGCCTTGGCCGCCGAAGCCACAGGCGCACTTTCATTCGCTGATGTTGGCAATATGACGGTGGCTGAGATTGATGCTTTGATTTCGCTGCTGGAAGACAAGCGCCAGAAAGGCTTTTTCCACACCATGTGGACAACGGCAGCGGATGCTGGCCAATTGGTGCGCGACCACCGCATTGATGTGCAGAGCATGTGGTCGCCTGCCTATGGGGACTTGGGAGGTGAGTCGCCGCATTTCATTGAAGCGGCACCACAGGAAGGCTATCGGGCTTGGCATGGCGGCATGAGCCTGCGCCATGGCCTGAGCGGCGATACTTTGGACATGGCCTATGACTATATGAATTGGTGGTTGACAGGCTGGCCCGGTGCCATGATGGCGCGGCAGGGCTATTACATGTCCGTCATTGACCCTGTGCGCGCGCATCTCAGCGCTGATGAATGGGGCTATTGGTATAATGGCGAAGAAGCACAATCGGATTTGCTGGGCCCGGCGGGGCAAACTGTTGTGAAGCTTGGCGCACGCCGCTCTGGAGGGGCCCATACTGAGCGCACCAACCGCATTGCTGTGTGGAACACCGTGATGGACGAGCATAATTATGCCGCCCGCGCTTGGGGCCGCTTTGTTGAGCGTGTGCGTGGTGTTGCCTCATGACATCGCAACCCAGCGAAAAGCCATCCACGCAAAAGCGCTATGAACTGATTTGCCGCGTGCTGCGCAACAATATTCAATCAGGCCGCTTGCCCGAAGGGTTTGTGCTGTTGGAAGGGCCGATTGCGGAATTGATGCAATCGAGCAGAGCGCCAGTGCAAATGGCGTTGAAAATGCTGGAACAAGAAAAGCTGATCCAGCGCTTTGATGGTCGTGGTTTTCTGGTGGGGCAAGGTGTCGCCTCTGTTCATCCGAAACGGATTGATATTCGCTCGCTTGATTTGCACGTGTCAGATGAAATTGACGAAGCCCTGCAAAGCCGCAGCATGTGGGAGCTTGTCTATAATCAAGTGGAAGAGGCTGTGGCCTCTAGCCTGATTTTTGGCGAGTTCCGCATTATCGAAACCGAGCTCAGCGCGCATTTGGGGGTGAGCCGCACAGTGGTGCGTGATGTGTTGAGCAGGCTGAATGAGCGCGGGCTTATTCGCAAAAACCAAAGCTCGCATTGGATCGCAGGTCCCCTTACGGCCCAATCGGTGCGCGAGCGCTTTGCCATTCGAAGTATTCTCGAACCGGCGGCTTTGAAACTGGCAGCACCTACCATTGATTACACCGCTGTCGAGCGACTCAGCCGCTTGGCAAATGAGGGCGGCAGTGACTTCAGCGACACAGAAGATTTCGAGCAAGCCTTGATGGACACCTGCATTGCCAAAGTGCCCAATGCTGAAATGATTGCTGTGATCCGCAATATCCAATTACCATTGCTCGCTGCCAACCGCGCTTTGACCAAATTAGGCCTGCCGCGCGACCGTTTTGCTGCTGATGAATATCGCTCATTGTTCCGTTTGATTGAGCGGCGCTTGATTGATCCTGCGGCCGATTATCTGGAGAACCATTTGAAAATAATGGCACAAAAGTCATTGGCCAGATTAAAAATTGTGGCTGTGATCAGCGAAAAGACGCTGGCTGTGCCTTATCTCACCAAGATCAAATAAAAATGATTTGTGAATACATTAGTCATTTTATGACGATAATATTCGCCCATTTTTAGGCTTGTTTGCCTTTAAATGCGGCACGAAGAAATATCTTGCATACATTAGTCATCTTCGCATAGCCTCATTACAAGTCTTTATGCACTGCAGGCCATGACGGACGCAAAAATGAGGGCTAGAGTTTGAGCAGGAGGAAGGCCGTTCTGAAGGGTGAATACACCCAAGAGCGGAGAGAAAAATGACAGCGGCGGCTCACATTTTTCGTCTTGATGCGGTGTCTAAGCGCTACGGTGAAACCGTCGCTTTGGACAATATAAGTCTGTCTGTCGATCGCAATGAATATGTCTCGCTTCTAGGTCCCAGCGGCTCTGGCAAAACTGTTTTGCTGCGCACCATTGCTGGCTTTGAAGCGCCTGATGAAGGCCGCATTGAAGTGAATGGTGTTGATGTGTCCAGCCTGCCAGCCCATAAACGCGGCATTGGTTTCGTGTTCCAAAACTTCGCGCTGTTTCCGCATTTAACGGTGGCGGATAATATCGGGTTTGGTTTGGCCAACCGTGATATGCCCGTCGGCAAAGATGAAATTGCGAACCGCGTGAATGACATCATCAAGCTTGTGGGCCTGGAGGGTTTAGCTGCGCGTGGTGTGGGGCAAATTTCTGGCGGTCAAAAACAACGCGTGGCATTGGCTCGCACCTTGATCACTGAACCAAAATTGATTTTGTTGGACGAACCACTTGGCGCGCTAGATGCGAATTTGCGCGGCCGCATGCGCAATGAACTGCGTGCCATTCGCGAACGTTTGGGTGTTACGTTCCTACATGTCACTGGCAGTGAAACCGAAGCACTGGCCATGGGTGACCGCGTTATTGTGTTAGATCACGGCCACATAGCGCAATTTGATATTCCTGACACTGTCTACTCTGCACCTGCTACGCCCAATGTCGCCAAGTTCCTCAACCGCTATAATGTGTTTGACGGCAGCGTTTCTGGCACATCATTCAAAACCGAATATGGCGATCTTGCTTTCACGCAAAAAACCAAATCGGATCGCCCCGCTTATGCTGTGCGTTATGATCGTGTCGCCGTGGATGCAGATGCAATTGCTGGAAAGGGACCAAGTGTTCCCGCGAGCTTTGTTGCAAGTGAATATTTGGGCTCTTCAATCATGTATTTCTTTGAAGCACTGGGCGGCAAGGTGATTGAGGTTGAACATCACCTATCCAACGGTGCACCCAAAACATTCGACACCAAGAAATCTTATCGTCTGCGGTGGAAGCCGGAAGACGCGATCGTGTTTGGTTAGAGGGCGACATGGCAGTTCCAGCAAAAACATCTTCATCGACCGCGTGGTGGCTGATAGCGCCTGGTGTGCTTTGGATGACTCTGTTTCTGGTGATCCCCATTGCCATGATTGTTTATGTTTCTTTCTGGACGCAGACAACTTTCAAAATTGAACCAACTTTAACGCTGGCCAGTTGGCAACAATTTTTTGGCTCAGACACATATCTTGCTTCGCTTTGGACAACGGTGCGCATTTGGCTGATTGTTTTGGCTGCGACTTTGGTGATTGGCTATCCCACAGCACTTTATGTGGGCCTGTTCGTTAAGAGCAAAACGCTGTCCACTATTTTGCTGGTGGTGTGCGTTATTCCATTTTGGACATCATTCCTCATCCGCGTTTTGGCGTGGCGGCCGATGCTGGGCAAGGAAGGAGCTATCAATATTGTTCTGCAATATTTTGGCATCGTAGATCACCCGATTGAGGCGCTTTTGTTCACCGAGCTTTCGGTGATCATCGGTATGACGCAGATCTATTGCGTGTTTATGGTCGGGCCGATTGCCTTCATGTTGGGCCGCATCGATCCAAACATCATTGAAGCCTCGCGCGATTTGGGCGCAGGCTTCTGGCGCATTTTCCGCAAGATCATTTTCCCGCTCAGCTTGCCTGGCGTGGTAGTCGGTGCAATTTTCGTTTCGGTGATGGTGTTGGGCGAGTTCGCGACAGCATCAGCACTCTCAGGCCGCAAAGTAAATTTGCTGGGCAACATCATCGTAACCCAAGTGGGGTCATTGAAATGGGCCTTGGCCTCTGTGGTGGGCGTCATTCTCACCATCATCATGGGTATTGTGGTGTCACTGTTCCTGCGCGTTGTTGATTTGCGGCGGGAGCTCTGAGCTATGGAATCCCGCATTCTCAAACCCATACTCGCTGTTTATGTGGCGCTGTTTATCCTGTTTCTCTATGGGCCCTTCGTTGTGCTCACTATTCTTTCCTTCCAACAGGGCCCCGAAGGGGGACCGCAATTCCCGATCGTTGAATGGTCAACCTATTGGTATCGCCACATCTTCGGTTTAACCGAAGCCTCACGAGTTGCACCTTTGCCCATCGGCACATCCATGGTGCGATCACTCACCTTGGCCTTCATGACTATGGTCACATCCACGGTTCTGGGTGTGATGTCTGCACAAGCCTTCCGCAAAAAATTCAAAGGCTCCGACTTTGTATTTTATCTTATTGTGCTTGGCATGATTACGCCTGGCTTGTTGACTGGTCTCGGTGTGGCACTCGTTTCGCGAAATATTTTTAATGTGGATCGTCATTGGTGGAGCACGGCTTTTGTGAGCCATGTGGTTTATACTTTCCCCTTTGCCTTTTTGGTGATGCTGGCCATTCTCAATCGCTTTGATGCTTCAGTGGAAGAAGCGTCATGGTCGTTGGGCGTGTCACCCATCCGCACATTCCGCAAGGTCACATTCCCGCTGGTGTTCCCCGGCGTGCTTTCTTCTATGCTTTTTGCCTTCACGCTTTCCTATGATGAATTTTCGCGCACTCTTCTATCTTCAAATGAGCAAACCTTGCCGTTAGCGATTTACGGCACATTTGCTGTTGAAATTCATCCCAATCTTTTTGCTTTCGGTGTTCTGACCACATTGTTCTCGTTTTCATTGTTGGCAGTCTACGCGATATTGATGGCGCTCTCCGTGCGCCGCGCCAAGAAAGTGGCCATTCAGGAGGAGATTGCATGAATATTGCAATCGTCACCGGAGCGGGTTCAGGCATTGGCCGCGCGGTTGCACACCGCCTTGCTCATGATGGTTACAGTGTGCTGGTAAATGATTTTAGATTGGAAGCTGCCGAAAAAGTAGCAAAAGAAATTGGCAACAAAGCCAAAGCTTTTGGTGGCGATGTATCGAAGGAAAAAGACGTGGCGGCCATTGTTGCGGCCTGCAAATCTGCTTTTGGCGATTGCACACATCTGGTGAACAATGCAGGCCATGTACATCAATCAAAATTTGTCGATTTAGAACCCGAAGATTTTGACCGCATGATCGCTGTGCATTTGCGTGGCAATTTTTTGATGATCCGCGCTGTGCTGAAGCCGATGTTGAAAGCGGGCAAAGGGGCCATTGTGAACATTGCCTCACAGCTTGGGCAAATTGGTGGTGTGGAACTGGTACATTATTCAGCGGCAAAAGCCGGCATCATCGGCATGACCAAATCTCTTGCCCGTGAAGTCAGCGCCCAAGGCGTGCGCGTGAATGCGGTGGCCCCAGGCCCAATCAACACGCCCCTCGTGATGGGCTTGTCGGATGCATGGCGCAAAACCAAAGCTGCAGAATTGCCGCTTGGCCGTTTTGGTGAACCAGAAGAAGTCGCAGCCACCGTGGCTTTTTTGTTGTCTGATCAGGCCTCGCTCTTTGTTGGCCAAACCATTGGCCCCAATTCTGGAGATGTGATGTTATGAGCCCCACAGTTCTGATTACAGGTGCCGGCATCGGCATTGGCCGCGCCACAGCCAAAGCTTTTGGCAAGGCGGGGTATCATGTGATTGCCACTGATGTTCTCGAAAGGGAAGGCCAGTCACTTGTTGCTGAGATTGGCAAGAATGCTGAATTCCATAAACTCGATGTGCGCTCAACCGAAAACGCCAATGCGGTTGTCGCCGCTGTTGAAAAAAAACACGGGGCACTGGATTGCATCGTGGCCAATGCTGGTATCGCGCATAAAGTTCCCTTGGCGCAAATGACCGATGAAAAATGGGATCATACTTTTGATATCGATCTCAAAGGCATTTTCCGCGTTGTGCGCGCTGCAGCGCCTGCAATGAAAGCGGCGAAGAAGGGATCAATTGTTGCAGTCTCCTCAATCATGGGTGTGGCCTATGGTTGGGACGACCATGTGCATTATTCAGCCGCAAAGTCTGGCGTTGTCGGGCTGGTTCGTGGGCTTGCTGTGGAACTTGCGCGTGATGGCATTCGCGTCAACGGCATTGCACCGGGCTATATTAGAACAGCTCAGCTTTTATCAAAAGAACATTCTGTGGGGCCAGACGCCGACAAATGCGGCGAATACATCCCCATGGGTCGAATTGGAGAACCGGAAGAAATTGCCGATGTCATCCAATTCTTAGCTTCCAACGCCGCTCGCTATATGACCGGGCAAGTGGTGGTGGTTGATGGTGGCTTGCTTGTCGGGCGTTACTAACGTCGCACAAGCGAGAGGGAGAAGAAATTTTAACGTAGGAAGGAAAGTAAGATGAGCATAGATAGTATCAGAAATTACCATCTGAACCGCCGCAAATTCCTTGCGAGCGCTGCTGGTGGTGCTGCTTTATCTGTTGGGGTGCCTTGGGGCGCACAACAAGCATTTGCGGCCGGACTTGGCGACCAAGAGCTCCGCACAGTTGGCCTCTCGGTCACCGTGCAAGAGCGCATTCTCAACGACTTTAAAGCAAAGTCCGGTGTGAAGGCCGTTTCAGGCAAGGGCGCTATTTTCCCTGACACACAGACCGAATTGCTCGCTGGCACCTCGGCTTATGATGTTTGGGAAACTATTGGCGAGCGTCTGCCCGCTGTGATTGCCACTAACAAAATCACACCCATGGAAACCGCCTCCCTCAAAAACTGGGGCAATATCCGCGACACCTTCACCAAGGGTTCGGACAAATGGGACAAGAAAGCACAAATCGTGGGCCAGATCTGGGCAGACGATGCGCAAACCAAATTGTGGATGGTTCCAACCGTCTACAACTATGACTCAATTGGCTATCGTCCTGATCTCGTGTCAGCCGAAGAAGCCTCAACTTGGACAGCGTTGTTTGATAAGAAGTTCAAGGGCAAAACCGGCCTCAACGTCGATCCTTTGATCGCCTTTGGTCAAGCTGTTTTGGCCATGAATGCTTTGGGCCTTTTGAAGGTTCCAAACCCAGGCAACCCAGATAAGGCATCGATTGACGAAGCTGCAAAGTTCCTGATCTCCAAGAAGAAGGATGGTCAGTTCCGCGCACTTTGGGGTGATTTCGGTGAGTTGGTAAACCTGCTGGCTTCTGGCGAAATGATCCTCGCTGATGCTTGGCAGCCTGCCGTTATGGCCGTTAAGGCACAAGGCAAGCAGTGCACCTATGCAGTGGCAAAGGAAGGCTATCGCGCCTGGTCTATTGGCAACTCCGCCATCACAGGCACGCCGAACATGGATGCTGTAGTCGCCTATACTGATTACTGGCTGTCAGGCCCGCCCGCCATCACAGTGTCTGAGCAAGGCTATTATTCGCCAACCACCAACATCCAATCTGTCATGGATAAGGACAAGTATGCTTTCTGGTATGAAGGCAAGCCTTGGGTTGGCAAAGAAGATCGCGGCATTAAGGAGGGCGATCTGCGTGATGGCGGCTCGCTCGCGACCCGCGCCAAGAACGTGGCCTATTGGCATCAATGGCCTGATGAATATGACTATCTCATTACGAAGTGGGACGAGTTCTTGTCTGCTTAATAACACTCTACGCTGACCGGGGCATATACTCCGGTCAGCTTTCCCTCATTTATGGACTGTTTCCCAGCGTGGCTTACGATCTGCAACTCTCACATGTCGGCAAAGTGTTTGATAATGGCACGGCTGCTGTCATCGATTTCAATCTCGATGTGAACAAAGGCGAGTTCATCGCATTTCTTGGCCCATCAGGCTGCGGCAAAACCACGACACTGCGCATGATCGCAGGCTTTGAGAATATAAGTTCCGGCGACATCTCCATTCGCGGCAAAACCATCAATCACTTGCTGCCCGAACAACGCCCCACCTCGATGATTTTCCAGAACTACGCGCTATTCCCGCATATGACCGTGCGCGACAATGTGGGATTTGGCCTTGATGTGAAAGGCATGGCGCCCGCCGAACGCGATGCCAAAGTCAGCCGCATGTTGGAAACTTTAGGCCTAACTGATGTGGCAGGGCAGCGCCCAGATCGCTTGTCTGGTGGCCAGCGCCAGCGCATTGCATTAGCCCGCTCGCTCGTTGTTGAGCCAGATATTCTGTTGTTGGATGAACCGCTCGGCGCTTTGGATGCCAATTTACGCAAGAGCATTCAAAATGAATTGAAACTTTTGCAACGCTCGCTTGGCATCACTTTCGTGTTTGTAACCCACGCACAATCAGAAGCCTTGGCCTTATCAGACCGCATTGTGGTGATGAACCAAGGCAAGATTGAACAAATCAGCCCGCCCTATGAACTTTACACCAAGCCCAAGAGCTTGTTCGTGGCGCAATTTATCGGCCGCAATACGTTGATCCCTGGCACCGTGCGCGCCTCTGATGGCGACAGTGTTACCATTGATACGCCCTACGGCATGTTGATGGGCTCGGCCCAAGCAGGCGCTTCTTCCGGCAGCAAAGCCAATTTGATTTTGCCCGCTGAATCGATTGACCTTCTGCCTGCAAATACGTCCAAAGCCGAACTGACAAAGAATTACGGCACCTGCACCATTTCCGTCACTGTTCAACGCATTCAGAAAATCGGCCATATTGTGCAAATGGATGTGAGCTTGGGTGAGGGCCGCAGCGTTGGTCTTGAAGGCCACGCCGATAAATATGGTGGGCGGTTTGTTGCCAGCGATACCGCTTTCATCGCTTGGAAAAAAGACGGTGCAACAGTGATTGTGGGCTAGGGCGATGGCGATGGATACAGTTGTTCAACTTTCCAAAAAACTGCGCAGCGGCAAAATTGATGCTGTTGAGCTGACCGAACGAATTCTTGCCGATATCGCCGCTTGTGATGATCAAGCCATTTTCATTTCAGTCTTCAAAGACCGCGCTATTGCTGAAGCCAAGGCCGCACGCAAACGTCTAAAAGCTGGAAAACCGTTAAGCTTACTTGATGGTGTGCCGATTGGGTGGAAAGATTTGTTTGATATTGAAGGCCGTGTCACCACAGCCGCCTCCGTCGTTCTCAAATCAAACCCACCGGCGGCAAAAGATGCAAAACTCGTGGCCTCAGGCAAAGCTGCTGGCATGGTTGCCATCGGCGCATTGAACATGACTGAATTTGCTTATTCCGGCATTGGCCTGAACCCGCATTATGGCACGCCGCGCAATCCCAATGACATGAAGACCCATCGCTCGCCGGGTGGTTCATCATCAGCTTCAGGCGTCGTGGTGGCCAAGAGATTATTGCCTGTAGCCATTGGCACAGATACCGGCGGCTCGATCCGCATACCTGCATCATTCAATGGTGTGGTGGGTTATAAATCTTCGACGGGCCATTACCCGATGGATGGCGTGTTTCCGCTTTCACGCACGCTCGACACACTGGGCCCTTTGGCACAAACGGTCGAAGATTGCGTTTTGGTGGATGCTGTGTTGCGTGGGCTTGCCAAACCAAAAATAAAATCAGCTTCCCCCAAGGACCAGGTTTTCGTGGTGCCTGATAATATCATGTTTGATGGCATTGAGCCTGCGGTTGCAGCAAATTTTGAATCTGTATTGAAACGCATTTCAAAAGCGGGCGGCAAAATCATCCACAAAAAATTCCCGATGTTTGAGGCTATTCTCGATCTCATTAAAACCCGTGGCAATGTTTTGGGTGCTGAAGCCTTGCACTTGCACAGTGCCCGCGTGAATGGCTCTGATTCAGCCCGCATGGACCAACGCGTGGTCAAACGCATCAAGCTTGCCGATCACATGTCGGCAGTTGATTTGGTCGAAGTGCTGCTGCGCAGACAGCAACTCATCGCAGAATGCAACGCTCTCATTGGCGATGCCATTGTGGCCTGCCCAACCACACCGCATGTGGCCATGCCGATTGCGCCATTGGAAGCTGACATGGAAGAATTTTTCCGCGTCAATGCCAAAACCTTACGCAACACCATGTTGGGCAATTTCTTGGATTGGTGTGGGCTTGCAATTCCCAGCGGAACCGATGGCAACAGCATGCCAACAAGCTTCCTCCTTTCGGCGCAACACGGCCGCGATGCCCATATTTTGGGGCAAGGCCTCACACTCGAAACTTTAATTAGGGGCTAAAATGGAATCATACAATCAGCTTTTTTCACCACTGAAAATCGGCAAGCACACGATTAGAAACCGCATCGCCATGGCCCCCCTTACGCGCCAAATGGCCGAGGCGGACGGCACGCCCACTGATGAAATGGCTGCCTATTATGCCAGGCGCGCGCGCGGTGGTTTTGGCATGACCATTACCGAAGGCACTTATGAGGAAGATAAATTGGGCTGCAAAGCCTATCTGTCACAGCCCGGCATCGCCAATAAGAAACATGTGAAGGCCTGGGCCAAAACGGCGAAGGCTGTGCATGAACATGGTGCAACTGCAATCTTGCAATTGATGCATGGTGGCCGCGTGTCTGATCCGCGCGTGTTAGGCGGCAAAGCCCCGGTCAGTTCCTCCGCCACGCAAAGTGGCGGCTGGACGCTATATACCGATACCGATGATGAGCGCAAAATCCGCAACATCAAAAACAAAGCCTGGCCGAAAGTTACCTTCAGCAAAGCTCGCGCTCTGACGGCGAAGGAACTTGAAAAAGTAGCGCAAGGTTTTGCCGATGGCGCAGCCCGCGCTGTGGAAGCTGGATTTGATGGTGTCGAAATCCATGGTGCCAATGGTTATTTGTTTTGGCAATTCATCACTCCAAAGTTCAATCAGCGTACGGATGAATTTGGCGGTTCGCCCGAAAACAATGTGCGCTTTGCGCGCATGGTCTGCGAAAAAGTTCGCAAGGCCATTGGCAAAGATAAGATGATCACTTTGCGCCTCTCGCAAGATGGTGTGGATGATTTTGTGGGCGCATGGCCCGATGGCGTGAACTATGCCCGCGCCGTTGGCACAGCGTTGCGTGGCGCAGAGATTGATGCCATTCATTGGTCAAGCTTCGGCTGGCGCGACAACCGCGATCCCAATTCCAAAACACCAATGTCGAATGTATTGAAAGAAGCATCCAGCCTTCCTGTCATCACCAATGGCCGCATTTTTGATGGTGCCGAAGCTGAATCCTGCCTCACTTCTGGCGGTGGCGACATGGTGGCCATTGGCCGCCAAAGCTTCATGCACCCAGATTGGCCTTACATTGTGCGTTCAGGCGTTGATTACACATGGCTGCCTTTCGACCGCAAATATGTAATCCGCCCAGCATTAGATTACGGGCTTGCCTATCCAGTAGCTCTCGAAGACCCCAAATGGACAACCAAGTTTAAATAATAAGGAGAAAAGTAATGGCTAAAACTGCTTCCAAATCTAAACCAAAAAAGAAAATCATTTGCGCCTTCGGCACGGACATTGACTCAGTGGCGGGTTGGATCGGTTCATATGGGGGCGGTGACTCGCCGTCTGATATTCAGCGCGGCGTCTTTGCCAGCGAAGTGGGCAATATCCGCCTTTTGAACCTGTTTAAGAAATACAAACTCAAAACCACCTTCTTCATTCCAGGCCACTCGATTGAGTCTTTCCCAGATCAGGTGAAGCGCATTGTTGATGAAGGACACGAAATTGGCGCCCATGGCTATTTGCATGAAAACCCAATTGCTATGACCCCAACCCAAGAAGAAGATGTTCTGGCCTACACAGTCGATTTGATTGAGCGCGTGTCTGGAAAGAAACCTCGCGGCTATGTGGCCCCGTGGTGGGAAATGTCGAATTCCACCGCAGCACTCTTGCTGAAATATGGCTTCACCTATGACCACAGTCAAGGTTACCGCGACTTCCAACCCTTTTATGCACGCGTGGGCGATAAGTGGAACCTGATTGATTATTCCAAGACTGCCAAGGAATGGATGAAGCCCATGGTCCATGGCAAGGAAATCGATTTGGTTGAAGTCGGTGCCAATTGGTATGTCGATGATCTTCCGCCCATGATGTTCATGAAGAAAGCCGCCAACAGCCATGGCTTTGTGAACCCCCGCGACATTGAAGAAATGTGGCGTGATCAATTTGATTGGGTTTACGACAACATGGATTATGCCGTGTTTGCCTTCACCATCCACCCAGACGTGAGCGGCCGCCCACAAGTGTTGGCCATGCTGGAACGCTTAATTAAATACATCAATAAGAAATCTGGCACAGAATGGATGACCTTCGAAGAAATCGCCGTTGATTTCCGCAAGCGCTACCCCTTCGCCAGCGGCAAGC
>JAYVXY010000208.1:0-4127 GCA_043784785.1 Aestuariivirga sp.
CCCTGGATAACATTAAGGCCAATGCCACCCAGTCCAAACACAATGGCTGTGGATCCAATTTCCACCTTGGCGGTGTTGATAACGGCACCAATGCCCGTGGTCACGCCACAACCAATGTAACAAATTTTGTCAAATGGCGCATCGCCGCGCACCTTGGCCAAGGCAATTTCTGGCAGCACCGTGTAATTCGAAAAAGTGGAACAACCCATATAATGATGGATCATCTGGCCCTTATAAGAAAAGCGAGACGTGCCATCAGGCATCAGGCCTTTGCCCTGCGTGGTGCGAATTTTCTGACACAGGTTGGTTTTCGGGTTCAGGCAGTATTCGCACTCGCGGCATTCAGGCGTATAAAGCGGAATGACATGATCACCCTTTTTGAGTGACTTAACACCAGGCCCAACATCAACCACAACCCCTGCCCCTTCATGGCCCATGATAGCCGGGAATAACCCTTCAGGGTCGGAGCCTGAAATCGTGAATTCATCCGTATGGCAAACACCAGTCGCTTTAATTTCAACCAGAACTTCGCCTTCGCGCGGACCTTCCAAATCAACGTCGACAATTTCGAGGGGTTTTCCGGCTTCAAAGGCAACAGCGGCACGACTTTTCAAGATACATCACTCCCTATGTGAATTGCCACAATTGTTCGCCCAACTGTTCAAACAGGTCAAGAACTATCCGGCGGAAAATGGCCTGGCCGCCCGTGCCCACACTTTGTTCACAATTCCAAACTAAGCGCGCACCAATGAAACCCTTTGCTCTAACTTCGATCCTGCTGGCCAACTTTGCATGCGGCCAAGCCTTTGGCCAAAAACTGATTGAACCACAACTTACCATCAACACCGGCGAGACGAGTGCTCCTCATGTTGCCCTCACTTTTGATGCTTGCAGCGGCTTGGTTGACCAACGCATCTTGCAAGCCTTGATAGACAACAAGATCAACGCCACAATCTTTGTCACCGCCCGCTGGCTCAAGCGCAACCCCAAAGCGGTTGAAACGATCAAGCAACACAAGGACCTTTTCGAAATTGAAAACCACGGGGCCAATCATGTGCCAGCAGTTGATTTCCCCACTACTGTTTTCAGTTTAAGGGCCGCAGGCTCGCCACAGGCAGTGCGCGATGAAGTTCAGGGCGGTGCGGAAGCCATCGAGAAGGCATTTGGCGAAAAGCCGATTTGGTTTCGGGGCGCTGCGGGGCACTATACAGCGGAAAGTGAAAAGCTGATCACGGCCATGAATTTCAAAATTGCCGGCTATTCGTTAATCGGTGATGGTGGCGCATCGTTTTCTACTGCCCACGCCGCAAAGGTCATCAGTCAGGCCCAAAATGGCGATGTCATCGTGGCCCACATGAACCAGCCTCTGAAACCAGCTGGTGCCGGCGTTGTCGAAGGCATACTCAAGCTGAAGACCGCCGGATTTGTCTTTGTCAAATTAAACGACGGAATTTGAGTTCTAGCGTTCAGATCCAGTCAATAGCGGCAATCATTGTGTAAATATCGCGCACTCACCCAACCTTCAAGGCTTGCGGTTGTGGTTGAAGCAATTTTATACCAATTGCCACGTCGGTCAAAAACTTCAACCGTGTCGCCATTGAACAGCTCACCCACTTGCGAGGCTGAGCCGCGTGGGCCTGCGCGCACAGAGAGAAACCCCGAACCGGTGCTCGGATTATAGTGACCTGAGAGCCCGTGGACAGTGCCTTCACAATATTGTGCCAAGGCAGTTGTCGAAAAAGAAATTCCATCTGCGGCAAGAACGGATAGCAACACAATAATTTTGCGCATATTTGCATACCTCAAAAATGTGGCCCCAAGCCATTATGCAAAACTGGGCTCGTTCTGTCAGCTGGTTTTTGGCGGCAAGGGAAACGATTCCATTCAGCGCGTTCACGTAACACCGGATGCAAGTTTTCCTGTCCTCGCTCTATCAATTGGAACTTACGGTAGTTTTAGATTAAGCTGATTCTGGCTCAACAAACGGGGGCCTGTAAAACAACAGGAGCTAAAAATGGAATTAAGTGCACCAACACGAATCGTATTTATCATCTCGGTCGTCATCGCGCTCGTTGCGTTGCTTGGACATTTGGGGGTCATTCCCCTCTTTGGTATCCAATCATTCTTAATCTTAGGTGCAGCCTATGTGCTGTTGGCCTTGGCCAATTTGCTGAAGGGTCTCTAATTTGTTCTGATCTGAAATGGAAATAGGGCACTTAAGTGCCCTATTTTTTATTGGGAATTTAGCTGCCGGAATAAGTCGAGACTATGGGCTATCCAACTTGGCCGCGGTGCCGCAGAAACTGATCGGCCAATACACATGCCATCATGGCTTCACCGACAGGCACAGCACGAATGCCCACACAAGGGTCATGCCTGCCTTTGGTTCTGATATCGGCATCAGCGCCCTGCGCCGTGACCGTCTTGCGCAAGGTCAAAATCGATGATGTGGGCTTCACCACAAAGCGCACCACAATATCTTGCCCTGTGGAAATGCCACCCAGAATGCCGCCAGCATGATTTGACATAAATTCTGGTTTGCCATGGCGCATGCGAATTTCATCGGCATTGTCTTCGCCATGCAATGCGGCAGCCGCAAAGCCAGCGCCAATTTCAACACCTTTCACCGCATTGATGCTCATCATGGCCGACGCCAATTCCGAATCAAGTTTGGCATAAAGCGGAGCACCCCATCCAGCAGGCACACCAGAGGCGGTTACTTCAATCACCGCACCGATTGAGGAACCTGATTTGCGAATGTCATCAAGATAGGCCTCCCAATGCTTTGCCGCCTTGGCATCCGGGCAAAAAAACGGATTGCGATCAACTTCAGCCCAATCCCAGTTCTTATTGTCAATCTTCTGATCACCCATCTGGATCATGCAGCCACGAATGGAAACATCCGGAATAACTTTGCGCGCCACTGCACCAGCCGCCACACGCGAAGCCGTTTCACGCGCTGACGAACGCCCGCCGCCACGATAATCCCTGATGCCATATTTGGCCTGATAAGTCAGATCAGCATGGCCCGGGCGGAACATGTCACGGATTTCAGAATAGTCTTTGGAGCGTTGATCGGTGTTTTCGATCTGCAACATGATCGGCGTGCCCGTGGTGCGTGGGCCGTTGGTGCGCTCGTCTTCAAACACGCCTGATAAAATCTTCACCTGATCGGCTTCCTGGCGCTGCGTGGTGAAA
Organism: Aestuariivirga sp.; assembly: GCA_043784785.1. Lineage (GTDB taxonomy): Bacteria > Pseudomonadota > Alphaproteobacteria > Rhizobiales > Aestuariivirgaceae > Aestuariivirga. The sequence continues at coordinate 3,199 of JAYVXY010000208.1, forward strand.
CGCGATGTGCCGGGTTTGCGTTTGTCGAGAAAGGCCTGAATGTCGGCAGGCGTGAGCAAAATGCCCGGCGGGCAACCATCCACCACACAGCCAATGGCAGGCCCATGGCTTTCACCAAAAGTGGTAACGCGGAAAAGATGACCGAATGTGTTGTGTGACATGCGCTCTAATTAAGCCGCATTGTGGTTCACGTCAAACCAGCTGATTGTTCCGTTTTCCAATTTGCAATAACAACCTTGCGGCGTTTTCAGCGTTACAATATCAGCAGGCTTTACTCCCGCCACATAGCCCATCAAACAGCGCCCAACTGCGCCATGGGCCACCACCAAGGTTGGCAGCATAACAGTTGAAAGCCAATCATCCACCCGCGCCACACCATCGGCATAGCTTTCGCCACCCTCAGGCCGCCAATCATAGCGTGTCTCGGCATCGGCTGGATAAACGGGTGAATCCTTCAACTCCCAGAAGGGCTTTCCTTCCCAAATGCCAAAGCCAAGCTCGCGCACTCGTGGCTCAATTTTCACCTGCTCCATGGAGATGCCCAATGCCGACGTGATATAACCCATGGTCTGCTGGGCGCGGTGCTGCGGCGAGCAAACAAACTGAAATCCAAACAGCTCTTCGCGCTTTTGAACCAAAGCATTGGCCACAGCCTGCACCTGCTGAATGCCCAGCGCATTGAGTTCGGTTTCAACCGAACCTTGGATAAGACCCTGCTTATTCCAATCGGTTTCGCCATGGCGAATAAAATAGATAACGGGAAGATCTTTAGTCAGCACTATTATCTGCCGACATATCGGGCGCCTTTGGATTCTTCATGCCCACAACATGATAACCAGAATCCACATGCAGAATTTCGCCCGTCACACCACGCGATAGATCAGAGAGAAGATACATGCCGCTATCGCCCACTTCCTCAGTGGTCACTG
>JAYVXY010000209.1:0-12837 GCA_043784785.1 Aestuariivirga sp.
AAACCCGGCACCACATCGGCCAAAACACCCTGGGCGCGCAGCATGACATACTCATCATGAGCCTCGATGTTTTGTTCCGCACCAGAAATAAGCCGAACAACCAGTTTTCCGGCGCGAGCCTGTCCAACCAACAGCTTTTCCAGATCGTAAGAACGCGGCGGAGCGATGACGCGTGTTGCATCGCGCCTTGCCATCTCCAAAATCGCAGGCGGCGTATCGCCATCATATATAATGACATCAGCTTCCATCATTTTGCGCTGAGCTTTGATCGTTATAAGTTCAGCATCACCGGGGCCCACACCGACCAGAGTGACGATACCTTCTGATGGGATAGTGGCGTTGGCGATGGCATCTTCTATCGCGTTTACAAAACCAGTTGTGTCGCCAGCAAAAAGCGTTTCGCGGGGCGTTCCAAAGAAATAATTCTGCCAAAAACTCCGACGTGTATTTCCATGTGGAATAGATTTGGCCACGCGGGCGCGCAGGGTGCTGGCCACTTGTGCCAGTTCGCCGAGTTTTGCCGGCAATAAAGCGTCAATCTTGGCGCGAATGCCTTGGCCTAAAACCGGGGCAGTGCCTTCTGTGCCAATGGCCACCACCACCGGATCACGATCCACAATCGAAGGAATGATAAAGGTCGAGATAGAGGCCTGATCAACGGCATTAACTGGAATACCACGCGCTTGCGCGGCTTGGCTGACGGCTTCGTTCAATTCCGGCTCAGCAGAATAGACAAGCGCCGCACCATCCAGAAGCTCCGGACGGAAGTCAGTGGCAAGCCAATGAATGCGTGGTTTAGTTCTGATTTCATCATGTAAAGCCGGCGCAATGACATTGATTTGAGCTGGGGTTTTCAGCAATAGACGGATTTTACGAACCGCTTCTTCGCCACCGCCCACGACAATGACTTTACGATCCTGAAGATCGAAAAAAATTGGGAAATAGCGCATTTTGCAGTCTCCGTTCGTTCATCCGCACACTATGTTGGCTTTACCAATACGCGCTATTTTCATTGTATTCGCTTGAAAATGGGCGCTAAACCAGCTTAGAAAACAAATCGTTCGTTATACAGAACGACAGTTCTAAACAAAGGACAAGCAAATGTCAACGCGTCGTGGGGTAAAAAGCCCGCCTTCAAATAATGGTGAATCGGGTGCAGAATTGGGCAAAACCATTCAACGCCTACGCAAGGCCTATAATCTATCCTTGGGTGAGTTATCGGAGCAATCAGGTGTTGCCAAATCAATCATATCTCAGATTGAGCGCAATGAAACCAATCCCACGCTTTCCACCGTTATCCGCCTTTCTCGTGCCCTTGATACGACTGTGGATGAAGTGCTGCGCGGCGAAGCCAGTTCACTTTTTCTCGAACATCAAACCAAATCGGGCATTCCGATGCTGGAAAGCCAAGATGGCTTGTGCCGTCTGGCCATTGTCGGGCCACTCAGTTTGGTTGATGTGTTTCAATGGTATGACTTTCATGCCAAGCCAAAGGGTGTTTTGGAGTCTGAACCCCACCCGCAAGGCACCATTGAGCACCTCTATATCGTTTCAGGCGAGCTTGAAGTCACCACAGGTGCCGAAACCAAATTGGGCAAACCCGGAGAAGCGCTGCGATATCGCGCCGATGTTCCGCACCGCATCGTGAATGTGGGGCAGGGCGAGGCCCATGCTGTGATGGTCTTGGCGCTCAGGCAAATTGGGGCCGGAGGCAACAGCGGATGAAACTTCCGAAATCATATGAAGCCATGTTCAATGATATCGGCATGGATTTCGGGGAAGCGCTGAACCGACCCGCTGTTAATTCAAAAGGGCACAAAGTCTGGCGGGATGTGGTTTTTGCAGCAGAAGCTGGGTTTCGGTTTTTAACGCTTGATGTTTCCTTGCCTGTCGGGGCAGGGCCATTTCCACTGGTCATATTTATCCATGGTGGCGCTTGGTTGGCGGGGCATCCTTCCGTGTCGAATGCGGTTTATCGGAAGCTTGATCTGTTCAATCATTTGCTCAATGCGGGGTTTGCTGTCTCGCGAATAACCTACCGCTTCAGTTCCGAGGCAAAGTTTCCAACACAGCTTCACGATTGCAAGTCCGCGGTGCGGTTTTTGCGCGAACATGCCAGGGTGTTTGGCGTTGACCCAAAACGCTTTGCCATAATGGGAGATTCAGCGGGTGGACATTTAGCCAGTTTGGTGGGGTTAACCATCGGCCTTGCTGACCTTGAAGGTGAAGTCGGCAAGGCCAAAGCGCCCAGTGATGTGCAGGCTGTTGTAAACTGGTTTGGCCCGGCGGAATTCCTGACCATGACAGCACAAAAGCTGGATCCCAATCGGTCCTCAGCTGATGATGAATCCTCGCCGGAATCCCGGTTGGTGGGCGGGCCTATTCAGAATTACAAAGCGGCCGCCAAAGCCGCATCGCCGATCAGTTACGTTCATTCCAAAGCGCCACCTTTTCTTATTCAACACGGCACCGCAGATCGCTTGGTGCCTTATGCTCAAAGTGTTGATTTGGCCGCGGCCTTGAATAAAGTCGGTTGCGACGTAACGCTAACCGCCGTTGAAGGCGCAGACCATTGCTTCTGGGGTGTGGATGGCGCAGGCATAGTTGAAGAAGTGATCGCTTTTCTAAATGCCAAGCTTTAAGTTTGCTACAGAGGATCCCATGGTCAAGACACGTTTGGAAGTTGATTCAATTGGTGAGATCGAAATTCCGGTCGAAGCCACCTATGGCATTCAAACCGCGCGGGCCATTGAGAATTTTCCTTTAACTGGAATTTTGCTTCGGCATTTCCCAGAATTTGTCCAATCGCTGGCCATGACTAAAAAGGCGGCGGCCTTGACCAACTGGGAATTGGGCGTGCTTTCCCCCACAATCGCTGAGGCCATCATTGTTGCCTGTGACCGAATTATTGCAGGCGAAGGCCACGAAAATTTTGCCATCGACATGCTGCAGGGCGGTGCTGGCACTTCAACCAACATGAATGCCAATGAAGTGATTGCCAACATGGCGCTGCACGGCTTGGGCAAACCCAATGGTGAATACACAACGGTTAATCCCAACGATCATGTCAACTTATCGCAATCAACCAATGATGTTTATCCGACCGCCGTTCGTTTGACGATACTGCGAAACTGCCCAGAGCTGATCGAAGCCCAAAAACTCTTGAAAGAGTCATTGCTCAAAAAGGCGCTTGAGTTTGATCACATTATAAAAGTTGGGCGCACGCAGTTGATGGATGCTGTGCCGATGCGGCTCGGTTCAGAATTTCGCGCATTTGCGGTGATGGTTGGCGAGGATATTGATCGGCTGAATGAGTTTGCCAATCTGCTCCGCGAAGTCAATCTGGGCGGAACCGCCATTGGCACCGGCATCAACACACCGCATGGCTATTCGACAAAAGTAATCAAGCATCTGTCGGAGGTTTCGGGTGTGCAACTCGCCGCCGCGGGTGATCTGATTGAGGCGACATCCGACACGGGTGCGTTTATCACTTTTTCGGGGGTCTTGAAACGCACGGCCGTGAAACTGTCAAAAATCTGTAATGATCTTCGTTTGTTGAATTCTGGGCCAAGAGCGGGCCTTGGTGAAATTCGCTTGCCCGCGGTTCAAGCTGGCTCATCGATCATGCCTGGCAAAGTCAATCCTGTCATCCCTGAGGTGGTCAATCAGATCGCCTATCAGGTGATCGGCAATGATTTGACCGTGACGATGGCTGCCGAGGCGGGCCAATTGCAGCTCAATGCCATGGAACCGGTAATTGTCCTCAACATCCTGCAATCCATGCGCATGTTAACGCGCGGCATGAAAGTGTTACGCGAAAAATGCATTGATGGAATTGAGGCGGATGAGGAACGCTGCCGCGAATTGCTCGAGGGGTCGCTCGTGACACTCACGGCCCTTAATCCATATATTGGCTATGCTGAAGCCAGTCGCATTGCAAAAATTGCGCTGAAAACCAGATCAACCATCCGCGAAATTGTTCTTGCTGAAAAACTGATGACCGAAGCTCAATTAGAGGCAGCATTTTCGCCCGCAAACTTGCTTGGCACGCGGCGCAGTTAATTAAAGAAAAGTATCGCTTTATGGTCAATCTGCACGAAAGCTGGAAGGTTCAGTTACAGGCTCAGTTTGACGCTGACTATATGGCGCAGCTGAAGGCATTTTTGCTGGCAGAAAAAGCCGCTGGGAAAATCATTTACCCCAAAGGCTCGGAATGGTTTGCGGCTTTGAATGCCACCTCATTTGAAACCGTGCGCGTGGTGATTTTGGGCCAAGACCCCTATCATGGTGAGGGGCAGGCGCATGGGCTTTGCTTTTCTGTGCAGAAGGGCGTTCGGCCACCGCCTTCGCTCGTCAACATCTACAAAGAAATGAAAACCGATCTGGGACTAGACCCGCCAAGTCATGGCAATCTACAGGCATGGGCAGAGCAGGGGGTTTTGCTTCTCAATTCGGTGTTGACGGTTGAGGCCGGAAGGGCGGCCTCGCATCAGGGCAAGGGCTGGGAGCGATTTACAGATGCCATTGTGCAATTGATCAATGCCCAAGCCAAACCCACAGTTTTTATTCTCTGGGGCAGTTATGCCCAAAAGAAGGCCGCATTTGTCGATCGATCAAAGCATCTGGTCTTACGCTCGGCTCATCCGTCTCCACTTTCGGCCCATAATGGCTTTTTTGGCTCCAGGCCTTTTTCCCAAGCCAACAGTTTCTTGGCTGCAAAAGGCCGCGGCCAGATTGATTGGCATCTTACTTAAGTTGTTCGACCCGTCATTTGCTTTTTACCTCACTAAGATTTAGATCAAGACAATGAGAAGAATATCGATTTTTGTGAGAATTCTGGCCACGCTACTAAGCTGTTGGACGATGATCGGAATTGCCTGCGCGCAAGACGCGGTGAGTTTTGAAAGCAAAGCGCTGCAAGCCATTTTGGTCGACGCAAAATCTGGCCTGGTTCTTTATGAAAAGGATGCAGATACCGCCATTCCACCCGCCAGCATGAGCAAGCTTGTCACCCAATCAATTGTTTTTGACGCCCTGAAAAATGGCCAGTTGAAGCTGGAACAAGAGTTTTTAGTCAGCACCGATGCTTGGAAGCGTGGCGGCGGTGCTGCGGGCGGTTCGACCATGTATGCCGAAGTTAATTCACACATTAAAATTGACGATCTCATTCATGCGGCCATTATCCAATCGGCCAATGATGCATGCATTGTGATTGCCGAAGGAATGGCCGGATCGGAACAGGCCTTCACCCAGCGCATGGCGGCCCAGGCCCAAACATTGGGCCTGAAAAACAGCAGTTTTGCCAATGCGACTGGCTTACCAGACCCAAAACACAAAATGAGCGTGCGCGATCTTTCAATTGTGGCGCGCTATATCATCAACACCCATCCTGATTATTATAAGATCTATGGCCAACCCGAATTTACATGGAATAAAATTACCCAGCAAAACCGCAATCCTTTGCTGAAAGATTATCCGGGCGCTGATGGAATGAAGACCGGTTATACCAAGGAGGCTGGCTATGGCATGGTCGGTTCGGCCATGCGCGATGGCAGGCGGCTGATCATGGTGATTGCAGGTTTGTCCTCAATTAATGACCGCAAAGCTGAAGCCCAGAAGCTGCTGGATTGGGGCTTTGGCCAGTTCAAACTGATCAATCTCTATGAGGCTGGTGAAATTGTTTCGCGGGCGCGCGTATGGGGCGGCTCAGAGCATTGGGTGAACCTTGTTGTCCATGATGCAATGAAAGTGGCCCTTTCCCCCAAGGAGCAAGAGCGCGCCGAAATAAAAATGAACTATACTGGCCCCCTATTGGCACCTGTAAAAGCGGGCCAATCCGTTGGCACTGTGCGCATTTTGATTGATGGCAAGCCCGTTTCCGATGCGCCATTAGAGGTGGCCGCAGATGTCCCAGCGGTTGATTCCATGTGGAAGAAGGCATGGGACAGCTTGTTGATTATGGCGTTTGGTGGTTGAATGTTTATCACTTTTGAAGGTGGCGAAGGCAGCGGAAAATCCACACAGATCAAACTGTTAGCTGACAAATTAAAAACGATGGATAAATCTGTGATCTTAACCCGTGAGCCCGGCGGAACCCCAGATGCAGAAGCGGTTCGTGAGTTGTTGGTCTCTGGAACAACGGGCAGGTGGTCGTCCGAAGCAGAAGCGCTTCTGAACTACGCGGCACGCGACAATCATCTCAACAAAATCATCAGGCCAGCGCTCAGGAACGGCGCAACAGTATTATGCGATCGTTTCATGGATTCGACACGGGCCTATCAGGGCTATGCCGGAGCTTGCACATTTCACCTGATTGACGAACTGGAGCTTTCAATTGTCGCCGACACGCGGCCTGATATGACATTTATTTTCGATCTTGATCCCATCATTGGCTTGGAGCGCGCCAGAACCCAAGGCAAGGGCAAAGAAGATCGCTTCGAGCGCATGGGCTTGGCATTCCATCAACGCCTGCGCGACGGGTTTCTGGAAATTGCCAAGAATAACCCAACGCGCTGCCATGTCGTTGATGCTTCGGCATCAATTGAGTCTGTAGCGGATAATATTTGGGCACACTTCAATGGCTGAGGTGAATGAAGACCCCCGCGAAGTGGCATGGCACCCACGATTGGCAAAAGAAATCATCGGCCACAGCGACGCGCAAGCACAATTCGAGCAGGCATTCACTTCAGGTAAACTTCATCACGCGTGGTTGCTTACGGGATCACAAGGCATTGGCAAAGCCAGTCTGGCCTATAAGTTTGCCAGCTTGGTTTTAGGACAGAAGAATCTGGCCCAAACCGAGCGCTGGATAGCGGCTCGTGCCCACCCTGATCTCTTTGTGTTGGAACGACAGCTCGGTGACACCAAACCGCGCAAATTGAAGGCCGAAATTTCGGTTGAAAATGCACGCGGCCTTTCTGCATTTTTCTCGCATACATCCGCAAGCGAATGGCGCGTGGGGATTGTCGATGCCGCTGATGACTTAAGCAATGAATCAGCCAATGCACTTCTAAAATTGGTTGAGGAACCACCATCTAACTGCTTGTTATTATTGGTTTGCCATCATCCGGGAAGGTTGCTGCGCACGATGAAATCACGCTGCACAAGGCTACCGCTCAAGCCACTCGCCGAACCTGATGTTTTACAAGTTCTATCAAATTTGCCCTTCGAAAAGCCGCCGCAGGTCGAGGCGTTGGCTTTGGCGACCAAACTTTCTTCCGGCAGCCCGGGGCGGGCGCTTCAACTCCTGTCATCAGATGGCGCAACTGCGTTTGACACTTTCTTGAAAACCACCAAGTGGACAAGTTCTGCCATCGTCGGTTTGGGCAATAAGTTTGCAGGGCGCGGCGCAACGGTGGATGATTTTAACCTGTTTGCCGATCTATTGCTCGATTGGGTGGGCCAACAAGCCACCAACAAAGCTCATTTGAAGCTGGCCGAGGCCCATGCCAAAATCGCTGAAAACATCAGATTGACCAATGCCTTTAACCTTGATCGCCGCCAAGCCGTGATTGCGGCAATCGGCCTTGTGAATGATGCCTTGATGCGTGCGTGATTCCTTGGCATTGAATGCCCCCATGAGCAAGAAACCCTATTTGATTTCCACGGCCATTCCCTATGCCAATGGTGCCCCCCATATCGGCCACGCCTATGAACGCATCGCCACAGATGTTTTGGCGCGCTTCAAGCGCCTCGATGGGGCAGATGTGTTGTTTATCACCGGCATGGACGAACATGGCCAAAAGATGCAGCAGACCGCAGCACGCGAAGGCATAACCCCGCAAGCCTTGGCTGATCGCACCGCCGCACAGTTTGAAGCCATGGGCGAGCAACTGAACGCACGCGCCGACGACATTGTACGCACAACTTCAGAACGGCACAAAGCCTCTGTGACTGAAATGTGGAAACGCATGCAAGCCAATGGCGATATATATTTGTCGAAATATGCCGGTTGGTATTCAGTGCGCGATGAAGCCTATTACGACGAAGATGAAACTGAAGAGCGTGAAGGGCGGCGTTTTTCTGTCAGCACCAGCACGCTTGTGGAATGGGTCGAGGAGGAGAGTTATTTCTTCCGCCTTTCGGCCTACGAGAAGCCTTTGCTGGATTACTATGCTGCTAATCCAGATTTTATTGTGCCTGATCAATATCGCAACGAAACGCTTTCATTTGTGAAACGTGGTTTGAAAGACTTCTCCATCAGCCGCACCACATTTGACTGGGGCATTCCTGTGCCAGGCAATCCAAAGCACGTCATGTATGTTTGGGTTGACGCTTTGACGAATTACATAACGGCCACCGGATTTCCCGATGTGACCAGCCCCAAGGCGCATTATTGGCCAGCCGCCGCGCATGTGATTGGCAAGGACATCACCCGGTTCCATGCCATCTATTGGCCAGCCTTTTTGATGTCGGCCAAATTGCCTTTGCCCAAACAAATTATTGTCCATGGGTTCTTGTTCAACAAGGGCGAGAAAATGTCAAAATCCACCGGCAATGTTGTTGGCCATGGTGATCTGATCGAACGTTATGGACTGGATTCCGTGCGCTATTTCTTTATGCGCGAAGTGCCGTTTGGTTCTGATGGCAGCTTTACCCATGAGACGATTGTGGGCCGCATGAATGCTGATCTGGCCAATGATCTAGGCAATCTGGCGCAGCGCTCGCTTTCCATGGTGAATAAAAATTGTGGTGGCGTTGTTCCAAAATGCGGGCCGCTCAGCCAAGCTGATCAAGCCATGTTGTCCCAAGCCGATGCCATGCTGGCTGAAGTGCGCGCACAACATGACGCTTATGCCATTAGCAAGGCGATGGATGTGATCTGGCGTTGCGTGGCCGAAGCCAATCGCTATTTTGCTGGTCAGGAACCATGGGGCTTGAAGAAGACGGATCCGGCGCGCATGGAAACCGTGCTCTATGTGACTGCCGAAGTGCTGCGTATGATTGGTATTTTGATTCAGCCCTACATGCCGCAATCAGCTGCAAAGCTGTTGGATGTGCTTTCAGTGCCTGCTGATGCGCGCGGGTTTGATTCGATTGGCAATCGCTTAGTGGCGGGCGTTGTCTTGCCTGCGCCCTCACCCATTTTCCCGCGCTTTGTAGAGGAGGGGGAAACCCCGGCAAAGGCTTGATCAATGCATAAAATTGTCGATAGCCACTGCCACCTCGACTATGAAGGACTGGCTGAAAATCTACCCGCTATGTTGCAGCGCTGCGATGAAGCCGGCGTTGGCTTGATGCTTTCAATCAGTTCTCGCGTGAAGAATTTTCCAGACCTGTTGGCCATTGCCGAAGCACATGAAAATGTGTTCTGCACCGTGGGTACACACCCCCATAATGCCCATGAAGAGCTTGATGTTTCGGTGGCAGATTTGGTAAGGCTGACGCATCACCCAAAAGTCGTTGGCATTGGTGAGGCTGGGTTGGATTATCACTATGATAACAGCCCGCGCGAGGCGCAGATGCTGGGTTTTCGCAATCACATTACTGCGGCGCGTGAATCAGGTTTGCCGCTGGTAATCCACACCCGCGAAGCTGAGGATGATACGATCCGTGTGCTAGAAGAAGAAATGAACAAAGGGTTTTTTAAGGCCCTGCTGCACTGTTTCACTTCAAAACAATATTTAGCCGAACGCGCGGTGGAGTTGGGGCTGACAGTTTCGTTCTCTGGCATTCTCACTTACAAATCGGCAGAAGATTTGCGCGTAACAGCCAAGGCCTTGCCACCGGGTCGCTTGCTTGTTGAAACCGATGCACCATTTTTAGCGCCCGTGCCATATCGTGGCAAAAGCAATGAGCCTTCTTTTGTAGTCAAAACCCTTGAGACACTGGCAACTACGCGTAATGTTTCGGCGGATGAAATGGCCAAGATCACCAGCGATAATTTCTTCAACCTGTTTTCCAAGGTGCCGCAGCCAGCGGCCTTTTCAAATTGAGCCTTACCTTCACCATATTGGGCTGTGGCTCATCGGGCGGCGTGCCGCGTATTGGTGGCGATTGGGGCGCATGCGATCCTGCTAACCCTAAAAACCGACGCCGGCGTTGCTCCATTTTAGTTGAGCAAGTTGGAGCAGAAGGAACCACGCGTGTCGTAATCGACACATCGCCTGATATGCGCGAACAAATGTTAAGCGCTGGCGTAAAGGCAATCGACGGCATTTGGTACACCCATGAACATGCCGACCATACACATGGCATTGACGAGCTTCGGGTTTTTTATCTGATGCAGAAAAAACGTATTCCAATCTGGGCTGATGAGCGAACGTTTGGCATGCTGAAGCAGCGTTTCGCTTACTGTTTTCACTCACCCGTTGGAAGCGAATATCCACCAGTGGTCGAGCGCCGCGAAATTATTGCAGGTACAGAGATTTCAACCACCGGGCCGGGCGGAACATTGACTGGCCTGCCCTTTAGCGTGCATCACGGCAACATTGATGCATTGGGCTTTCGCGTCGGCAATGTGGCCTATACACCAGATGTGAGTGATATTCCCGATGCGAGTTTGCAATGTCTGAGCGATCTCGACGTTTGGATTGTTGACGCCTTGCGCCCCAAGCCACATCCCAGCCATTTTTCATTGCCAGAAACGCTCGATTGGATCGAACGGATGAAACCGAAAAAAGCGATTATCACAAACATGCATATTGATCTGGATTATGAGACTTTGTGCAAAGACCTTCCGAAGAATGTATTACCCGCTTTTGATGGAATGACCTTTAGCGCCTGATTGGAGTTGCCCCTATGTTCAAACTCACACTCTCTGCCTTGTCGGCATTTACAATTTTGACCGGCAGTATTTCAGCATTGGCGGAAACGACTTGCGCGCCTGAAAAATTAAATGCGGCCATTGATGCCTATGCAGCAGAGCCATTTGGTGCGCGCAGCTGGCGCGTGTTGCAAGGTTTGGGCGATCCGCAAATCGAGGCATTGAACTCTGGTGGGTACGACTTTCAATCATCAGACGATTGGAAAAAACTGGTCAAGGATTTGGCCCCCGATCTCACCGCAGTACAAGATCCCGGCTTCGAATGCCGCATGGCCTATCCATTAAAAGTGTTGAAAGAGCATGTTCAGAGCCTTGGCAAGGAACAGCCCTATATTAAACAATGGCTCGCCGTTCAGGGCGTTGTGATTACGGCCTGTGGTGGCAAAGACGCCGTGGGCTTGACTATGCCGGCACCTTTGGCAGATCAGCCCGCCAATGTATCAGCGATGCAGGTTGACGACCGCGCCTATCAGGAAGCATCGATTGCTTTCTATCGTGACAAGACTGCGGCACTCACAATGTTCCGCAATATTGGCAGTTCGAACTCCGCACATAAAGCCTATGCCCGCTATAACGTGGCCAATCTTTTGGCCAATAATAAGGATGTGGCGGGTGCCAGAACCGAAGCCAAGGCGATTTTGGCCGACCCATCGCTCGCTTCTGTTCACGACATCACACAAGAATTACTGGGCTATGTTTCCAACATTGAGGATACCTCAGCAGGATGGACGGCCCTGATAGATGACACAATTGCGGTGTTGTCGAAGCCCAAGGCCGAGATCCTGGCTTCCGAAAAATTGAAGAGCGACTATGCCCGCGCGCTTACCGATATTTCCTATGCCGGCATTGGCGCAAAGCAGGACGATTGGTGGGTGAAGGGTGAGCTTCCCGAAAACCCAACACTGTCTAAAGCCGTGATGGATGAAGCGCGCAAATCACCCATGGCGCTGTGGATGATGGCCGGACAAAGCGTAAATTCAAATTATGATCGCCTGTCTTGGGGATTGGTAGGAGACAAATGGAATGGCTGGTCATCATCTTATATTGACCGCGCCTTGGCGCTGGCACCAGCAGGCGCTGGCATTAAGGGCCTGGCGCTGGACGAGCTAAAGGCCCTGAAAGCCAAGCCAGATGATGCCAGTCGGGCAGCGCTTTGGACCAAGGCCAAGGCAGCAATACAAGCGGCCAATGCGTCGTGCGGTGAAACCCCTGAAACAGCAGCAGCGGCACAGCTGTTGACCCAGGCCGTGCGCCTTTCGGCTTTGGCCAATAAGTTTGATGAAATATATGATGGCTTGGCCAATGTGCCATTCAAAAAATCCGATTTTTATTTGGGCCGCAATACGCAAGGGCTGATGAGCAAGCTCACACAGTTTTTGTTGGCAACCGGAAATGTGGAGGAGGGGCGCAGATTGCGTGACCGACTGCTCACACCTGAATTTTTTGCTTCGGTTGCACCTGACCAACAAGCCAATCTCAAAAATCAATATTCCGATTTCTTGGCTTTGGTGGCCGAGGATGAAGCACATTGGCTGGCAGCCATCGCGATGAGTTCTGATCCTCTCGCCAGCCCGCTTTTCAATCTGCTACCAGTAGGTAAGCTGGAAAATCTGGCGAGCAACACCCAGTTTTCACCAGTGCAAAAATCACTGTTGTTGCGTGCAGCATGGACACGCGATTGGGCACGTTCACGGTCAATCAGCGCGGCGCGCACCAAAGCGCTGTTGGCCAGTGATGCGGATGCATCAGCTGCCTATGAGAAAGTGGGCAAGGACTATCCAAAACTTTCGGGCCAGCAGCGCTGGTTGTTAACCATATTGCGTAGCCCCAGATTCGGCATCTTGGTCAATGCAGTTGGCAGCAGTTTTGGTCAATATGGAGAAAGCGATAAGCTGGCGTTTGAAGATGTCGATTCATATGACCATAATGATCATAATTGGTGGTGTCCGCTGGAACCTGGCCGCCAATGGCACGCGCTGCGCCAAACCTACGACAATCAAACAGCCGTTGATCTGGCCCAGCAATATCACAACAAACCACTGGAGCCTTCCTATGATCCAGCCTTAGCGGCA
>JAYVXY010000210.1:0-12625 GCA_043784785.1 Aestuariivirga sp.
CAGATCATAGCTTTCCGGAAAACCCTTGCGCGCCATCAAGCCTTCGCGCTCCAGCACCGCATTGGGCATCAGAAATCCGTCAGTTGTCACAAGATCAACTTTTGGCGTTGAAGGCCAGCGCGACAGCAGGCGCCGCAAGATGCGTGCTGTGGTGCTTTTGCCACCCGCCACACTGCCAGCAACACCGATGATGTAAGGCACTTTCAAATCGCGGCGATGCAGAAATACATTTGATGCCCCGAACAGTTTCTGACTGGCTTGCACATATAAATTCAGGAGACGCGACAGCGGCAGATAGATCATCTCAACTTCATTGAGGTCGATCTTGTCGTTCAAGCTGCGCACCTCGTCCAAGTCCGCTTCGGTCAAAGTCATTGGCGTATCAGCACGCAGGGCGGCCCATTCTTCGCGGCCAAAACGGCGGAACGGGCTAACCTCGCGGGCCAGATCTTCTTCAATATCAACCATTGCGCGCCGCTTTTTCCACCAGCCCGCTTGTACCTTCGCGGCTGCGCAACACGGCAATCACGTCATCAAGCGAAACACCCGATGATTGCAGCAACACCAGCATGTGATAAAATACATCAGCGGCTTCGTTGGCGATATGGGCCTTGTCTTTCAACACGGCCGCAAGTGCGAGCTCAAAGGCCTCTTCGCCAAATTTCTTGGCACATTTTTCCGTGCCCTGGGAAAGCAATTTTGCGGTGTATGATTCACCCGTTGATGCCGATTGGCGCGCCGCAATTGAGGCCGCCAGACGTTCAAGTGTCTCCAGCTTTGTGGTCATTTGCCCCCTCCATTGGTGAGCCGCATGGGCACACCATTTGCTGCCATGTGCTCTTTTGCTTGCGCAATGCTAAACGTTCCAAAGTGAAAGATCGAGGCCGCCAAAACCGCTGTAGCATGGCCATCGCGAATGCCTTCAACCAGATGATCCAGCGTCCCCACACCGCCTGATGCGATGACCGGAATGGAAACGGCATCAGCAATGGCGCGGGTTAAGGCAATGTTGAAACCTTTGCCGGTGCCATCGCGGTCCATTGATGTCAGCAGAATTTCGCCTGCACCCAATGCTGTAACTTCACGGGCAAAATCTACGGCATCAATCCCGGTTTCCTTGCGGCCACCATGGGTGAAGATTTCGAATTTTCCCGGGCTTGTTTCCTTGGCATCAATCGCCACCACGATGCACTGGCTGCCAAACTTCTCGGCTGCGGCTTTCACAAATGTACGATTGGCAACCGCAGCGCTGTTGATCGAAACCTTATCCGCACCTGCCAGCAGCAGATTGCGAATATCTTCAAGCTTGCGCACGCCGCCGCCAACAGTCAGCGGCATGAAGCATTGTTCGGCCGTGCGTTTGACAACATCAAACATGGTGCCACGGTTTTCATGGGTGGCGGTGATATCAAGAAAACAAAGTTCGTCAGCACCTGCAGCATCATAAGCACGCGCACATTCAACCGGATCACCGGCATCGCGCAAGTCGACGAAGTTGATACCTTTGACAACGCGGCCATCTTTGACATCAAGGCAAGGGATCAAGCGCATTTTGAGCATCAGCGACCTCCCGAAACGCGCAGCAATGCACCCGTTGTATAAGATGAGGCATCACTCAATAAAAACATCACAGCTTCAGCAATTTCTTGTGGCGTGCCAATACGCTTCATTGGAATGCTGGGGCGAATGCGCTCAACGCGAGCCGCGTCGCCCGTCGATTTATCATGAATTTCAGTATCAATCATGCCGGGCACCACAGCATTCACACGAATGCCTTCTTCAGCCACTTCGCGCGCCAAACCATAGGTGAATGATTCAACCCCGCCCTTGCTGGCCGCATACCAAACATATTCGCCGGGACTTCCCAACAATGCGGCCGCGGATGACAAATTCACAATTGCGCCACCTGCACCGCCACGCTTGGTTGACATGCGTTTCACGGCTTCCTGTGCCACCAGCATTTTCCCCATCAAGTTGATGTCAATCACTCGGGCCATGGTTTCAACGCTGACATCAACGAAGCGACTGCTCTTGCCGGTGATACCAGCATTGTTGGCAACATGGGTGATCGGCCCCAGTTGCTTTTCAGTTTCATCAAACAGGCGCTTTACATCTGCGGGCTTGCTGACATCGCCTTGAACGGCAATCGCCTTGCCACCGGATTTTAAAATATCGGCCACAACAAACGCGGCATTATCTGCATCGCTGTGATAGTTCACGCAAACCGCATAGTCTTGACTGGCACCAAGCCGCGCCACAGCAGCCCCAATGCCGCGCCCACCACCTGTGACCAGAAGAACTTTCATGCTGCCCTCAACATTTGCAAAGCTTCAGCCGCATCCAGCCTGCCATCATAAAGCGCGCGGCCCGTGATCGCACCTGCAAGTTTGCGCGCGTCGGGCTGCATCATGCGGCGAATATCATCCATCGATGCAAGCCCGCCTGAGGCGATAACGGGAATGGAAACGGCATCTGCCAGCGCCAGTGTTGATGGCCAGTTAATTCCGGCGAGAACACCATCGCGGTCAATATCGGTGAAGATGATAGCGGCAACGCCAGCACCTTCAAATTTCTGCGCCAATTCGATTACGCCCAATGTCGAAGCCTCGGCCCAGCCTTCAACCGCCACCTTGCCGCCCTTGGCATCAATGCCCACGGCAATTTTGCGCGGGAATAATTTGCAAGCTTCTTTCACTAAAGCGGGGTCGCGCACTGCCACAGTACCCAAGATCACACGGGCCAAACCCTTGTTCAACCAGCTTTCGATATGAGCCAATGTGCGAATGCCGCCGCCCAATTGCACTGGGTTTTTTGTCACCTTGAGAATGGCTTCGACAGCCGCGCCATTAACTGATTGGCCTTCAAAGGCACCATTCAAATCCACCACATGCAGCCAATTGAAACCTTGGGTCTCAAAAGCTTTTGCTTGAGCGGCGGGACTTTCATTATAAATCGTCGCCTGATTCATATCGCCCAGCTTCAACCGCACACATTTGCCGTCTTTAAGATCAATAGCGGGGAAGAGGATCATGGCCGCCACCTGAGAAAGTTTGCAATCAGAGCCAGGCCAAGCGCTTGGCTTTTTTCCGGATGAAACTGTGTGCCAACGATATTGTCATAGCCAGCCATGGCAGTTACTTCGCCGCCATAGTCAGCAGTTGCGATGAGGTCTTCAGGCAACATGGGTTCCAGATGATAGCTATGCACAAAATAAGCATGCAAGCCTTGATCACCCGTAAGAATGCCATCGAGCAAGGCGTGCTGGCCCATTGGTTTGATCGTGTTCCAGCCCATATGTGGAATTTTCAAATTAGGATCAGCCGGCGCAATCGGTTTCACATCACCTGCAATCCAACCAAGACCTGGTGTTACTTCATGCTCCACGCCGCGTGTTGCCATCAATTGCATGCCTACACAGATACCGAGAAACGGCTTGCCCTTGACGATCACCTGATCCTGCAAAGCCGCGCGCATGCCATCAATGGCCATCAAGCCATTGCGGCAATCCTTAAACGCGCCAACACCGGGCAACACGATGCGCTCGGCCTTTTCCAAATCCTCAGGCTTGTTGGAAACAATGATCTGCGCTTTGATCTTATTGTCATGCGCGGCGCGTTCGAAAGCTTTCGCAGCCGAATGCAAATTGCCCGAACCATAATCAATGATAACCGTTTTCATCAGCCAGCGAGCGTGCCTTTGGTGGAGGGAATGCTGGTCGGCTGGCGCGGATCAATTTCAATCGCCACGCGCAAAGCCCGCGCCAAAGCCTTGAAACATGACTCAGCAATATGATGCGCATTCTCGCCATAAGCATTTTCAATATGAAGTGTGATCCCGGCATTCATCGCAAAGGCCTGAAACCATTCGCGCACCAACTCAGTATCAAATGTGCCGATTTTCTGGCGCGGAAAATTCACTTTGAAAACCAGGAACGGTCGGCCCGACACATCAATGGCGCAGCGGGTCAGCGTTTCATCCATCGGTAAATCAGCGCTGGCATAACGCCTAATACCTTTGCGGTCGCCCAAAGCTTTCGCCACAGCTTGCCCCAAGGCAATGCCTGAATCTTCCACCGTGTGATGATCATCAATATGCAAATCACCTTGGGCGCTGATCTTGATATCGATCAGAGAATGCCGCGCCAGCTGTTCCATCATATGATCAAAAAACCCGACTCCGGTTTTGATGTCATATGTGCCCGCGCCATCAAGTGACACAGACGCCGAAACCGAAGTTTCAGTGGTTTTGCGGGTGATGGAAGCCTGGCGCATGATTTAACCCTTTCAGGGGGCTGGCCTTAGCAGATGCAACATAAATTGGCTATATGGCCTTTAATTCGTCGCTCCAAAGCCTTAAGTGATAGCTAAACGAGGATTTGAAGCAATGAGTGACCCCACAAACTGGCACGGCACCACCATATTAACCGTGCGCAAGGGCGGCAAAGTTGTCATTGCTGGCGATGGCCAGGTCAGCCTTGGCCAGACTGTAATCAAGGGCAATGCCCGCAAAGTGCGGCCGCTTGGAACATCTGGCGTGATTGCAGGCTTTGCAGGCGCCACCGCTGATGCCATGACCTTGTTTGAAAGGCTGGAAGGCAAGCTGGAACAATTTCCAAATCAATTGACGCGCGCTTGCGTGGAGATGGCAAAAGACTGGCGCACCGATCGTTATCTGCGCCGTCTTGAAGCCATGATGATCGTAGCAGATAAATCCGTGTCGCTGGTGCTCACCGGAACCGGCGATGTGCTGGAACCGGAAAATGGTGTGATCGCCATTGGCTCGGGCGGCAATTATGCACTGGCCGCAGCCCGCGCCTTGATCGACATGGATATGGATGCCGAAGCTATTGCGCGCAAAGCCATGGCGATTGCAGCCGAGATTTGTGTTTATACCAATGGTAATTTGACGATTGAGACTTTGAATACATGACCAATTTTACGCCTCGCGAAATCGTATCTGAGCTTGATCGTTACATCATCGGCCAAACCGAGGCCAAGCGCGCCGTGGCTGTGGCGCTGCGCAACCGCTGGCGCAGGCAGCAGCTCAAGGGCCAGATGCGCGAAGATATTATACCGAAAAATATTTTGATGATCGGGCCGACCGGTGTTGGCAAAACCGAAATTGCGCGGCGGCTTGCCAAATTGGCAAATGCGCCCTTTCTCAAAGTCGAAGCCACCAAATTCACTGAGGTGGGCTATGTCGGCCGTGATGTTGATCAGATGATCCGCGATTTGTTGGAGGCTGGCATCGGCATGGTGAAGGCCGCGCGAAAGAAAGATGTGGAAGCCCAAGCCCATCTCAATGCCGAGGAGCGCGTGATTGAAGTGTTGGTGGGAGCAGGGGCTTCTGAAACCACGCGCGAATCTTTCCGCAAAAAACTCCGCGGCGGTGAACTCGATACCAAAGAGATTGAAATTCAGGTGGCCGACACGGGCGGCATGCCCAGCTTTGATATTCCGGGCATGCCCGGCGGATCAGCATCGGTGATCAATCTTTCTGATATGATGGGCAAAGCCTTTGGCAACCGCACTAAGCCGCGCAAGGTTTCTGTGGCACAGGCGCATGAAATTTTGATGGCTGAAGAGGCCGAAAAACTTCTCGATCAAGATAAGATATTGCAAGAAGCCATCGATCAGGTTGAAAATAACGGCATCGTGTTTTTGGACGAAATTGACAAGATCGCCTCGCGCGGTGATCGCGGCGGTGCCGATGTTTCCCGCGAAGGCGTGCAGCGCGATTTGCTGCCACTGATCGAAGGCACCACGGTTTCAACTAAGCATGGCCCGGTGAAAACCGATCATATTCTGTTCATCGCCTCAGGCGCATTCCATGTCTCGAAGCCATCAGATTTGCTGCCCGAACTGCAAGGCCGTCTGCCCATCCGCGTGGAGTTGAAAGCGCTAGGCCAGGAAGAATTCCGCCGCATTTTAACCGAACCTGAAACCAGCCTGATCAAGCAATATAGGGCATTGCTGGAAACCGAAAACGTATCGCTGAATTTCACCGATGATGGCGTTCAAGCCATCGCCCGCATCGCTGCCGAGATTAACGGCTCCATCGAAAACATTGGTGCCAGACGCTTGCAAACCGTGATGGAACGCATTCTCGATGATGTGAGCTTCACGGCAACAGATCGTGCGGGTGAAACAGTCGAAATCGATGAAGCCTATGTGGTCAAATACGTCGGCGCATTGGCGAAGAATGTGGATTTGAGTAAGTTTATTTTGTAACCAGGAACCCTTATCCGGCCTGTCGGCCCCCTTCTCCCATTTGCGAAAACGCAAACGGAGAGAAGGCGACAATTATTGAGGCCTGCTCCCGTTCGTTCTTACGAATGGGAGAAGGTGCCGAAGGCGGATGAGGGCTCTTGCCGCGAGCCGGAAACTATCCCTTCAAATCTTCAGGCCGAGGCATTGAGATGATGTTGTAACCCGAATCCACATAGTGAATCTCGCCCGTCACTCCGCTAGACAACGGCGACAGCAGATACAGCCCCGCCCCGCCCACCTCTTCCAGCGTAATTGTCCGGCGCAGGGGCGCGTGGGCGGCTTGATAGTTGAACATGGCGCGCGCGTCGCCAATGCCGGCGCCGGCCAGTGTGCGCATGGGGCCAGCGGAAATCGCATTCACGCGAATGCCTTGCGGGCCATAATCACCTGCTAAATAGCGTACTGCAGATTCAAGTGCCGCCTTGGCCACACCCATCACATTATAATTGGGCATCACCCGGGTCGAGCCGCCATAGGTGAGCGTGATGATCGAGCCACCATCAGGCATCATCGCTGCCGCGCGCTTGGCAATTTCAACAAATGAGAAACACGAGATCACCATGGTCTTGGTGAAATTCTCGCGGCTTGTATCGGCGAATTTGCCTTTCAACTCATTCTTGTCAGAAAAGGCGATGGCGTGAACCAGAAAATCAATCTTGCCCCATTTTTCTTTCAGTGCGGCAAAAACGGCATCGACGGTGGCAATATCTTCCACATCGCAGGGCAGCAGAATGTTGGAGCCAACGGACTCCGCCAAGGGCTGTACCCGCTTGCCAAACGCTTCACCTTGATAGGTGAAGGCCAGCTCAGCGCCCTGCGCGGCTAAGACTTGGGCAATGCCCCAAGCGATGGAGTGATCATTGGCAACACCCATCACCAGGCCGCGTTTGCCCGTCATCAATCCATTCGTCATTTCCGATTATCCATTAAAACGTTGCATCACCAGCGTGGCGTTGGTGCCGCCAAAGCCGAAGCTGTTGGACATCACGGTGTCGACTTTGGCATTGTCCAAGCGTTTGCGCAGAATTGGCACATCAGCAAATTCAGGATCAATCTCTTCAATGTTGGCGCTTTCGGCCAAGAAACCATTCTTCATCATCAACAGGCAATAGATCGCTTCTTGAACACCAGTGGCCCCGAGCGAATGGCCGGTCAGGGATTTGGTTGAAGAAATCGGCGGAATCTTATCACCGAACACAGCGCGAATGGCTTCAATTTCTTTCTTGTCGCCAACTGGCGTCGAAGTGCCATGCGGATTGATATAATCGATCGGACCTTCAACACCCTGCATCGCCATGCGCATGCAGCGCACTGCGCCCTCACCCGATGGGGCCACCATGTCATAGCCATCCGATGTGGCACCATAACCTACAAGCTCAGCGTAAATTTTAGCGCCCCGCGCCTTGGCATGTTCCAATTCTTCAAGCACCACAACCCCAGCACCGCCCGCAATCACAAAGCCATCGCGGTTTTTATCGTAGGCGCGTGAGGCGGTCTGTGGTGTCGCGTTATATTTGGACGACATGGCGCCCATGGCGTCAAACAGAACCGAGAGCGTCCAATCCAATTCTTCACCACCGCCGGCAAACATCACATCCTGCTTGCCCCACTGAATCATTTCAGCGGCATTGCCGATGCAATGGGCCGATGTGGCGCAGGCTGACGAGATTGAATAATTCACACCGCGAATGCCAAATGGCGTGGCCAGCGTTGCGGAGTGAGCCGATGACATGGAAGGCGGCACGGCGAAGGGGCCGACGCGCTTGGGACCTTTTTCGCGGGTGATATCTGCGGCTGCAACAATGACGCGTGTTGACGGGCCGCCAGACCCCATGATGATGCCGGTGCGATCATTCTTCACATCGCTGTCTTCCAGTCCGGAATCGGTGATGGCCTGTTGCATGGCAACGTAATTCCACGCCGCACCATCGCCCATAAAGCGCCGCACGCGGCGATCAACCGATTCCAGATCATAGTTTGGTGCCCCATGCACCTGGCAGCGGAAACCAAGCTCAGCATATTTCTCAGCCCGCACAATGCCAGATTTGGCATCATGCAAGGAGGTGGTGACTTCCTGCACATTATTGCCAATGCTGGACACGATGCCCATTCCGGTAACGACGACACGACGCATGATCTAACTCCTTTAGGCTGTTGGCACAAACAAACCGACTTTCATGTCAGTCACGTTATATATGGTCTCGCCATCTGCTTTCATCACCCCATCAGCCACAGCAAGTTTTAATTTGCGCAGGATCAGTCGTTTGACTTCCACTTCATAAGTGACCGTTTTAACTTTAGGCGTCACCATGCCTGAAAACTTAACCTCGCCCACGCCAAGCGCGCGGCCACGGCCAGGTTCACCCAGCCAGCCGAGAAAGAAACCTGTGAGTTGCCACAAGGCATCAAGGCCTAAACAACCAGGCATCACTGGGTCGCCTTCAAAATGGCAGGGAAAGAACCACAGGTCTGGCTTGATGTCGAATTCAGCAACAATACGACCAAGCCCATGCGCGCCACCTTTTTCCTCCACATGGGTGATGCGGTCAAACATCAACATGGGCGGCAAGGGCAATTGCGCGTTGCCGGGGCCAAACAGTTTGCCGCGCCCGCAGGCAATCAGATCATCGTATAAAAATTCAGATTTACGTTCGCTCATGAAACCTTGCTTGCCCTGTTTGGTCAGTGATTGCCCTTCCTTTACACGAGGTGCCAGCCCGATAAAAGCCTTGAAAAATCAAGCCATGGATGGGCTCGATTGCATCGAGCGTGGCATTGGCGCTATATGGCGCCATGGAACCTTTCATTTCAATAGCCGAACGCTTGCGCAAAGCTGGCCTGCGCCCAACGCGGCAGAGGCTTGAATTGGCGCGCATTTTATTTGGGGATGGCGATCGCCACATCTGTGCTGATTTTTTGCATGAAGACGCGATCAAGGCTGGCGTAACCGTTTCGCTGGCCACCGTCTATAACACCCTCAACCAATTTAAATCGGCAGGCCTGCTGCGCGAATTGGCCATCGAAGGCGACCGCAACTATTACGACACCAACACCTCAAATCATTATCATTTCTTCAACGAAGAAAATGGAACGCTGACCGATATCGATCCGGGAAGCCTGGAAATATTGGGGTTGCCAGAATTGCCAGAGGGCAAGGTGGTGAACCGGATTGATGTGATCGTGCGTTTGCGCGACGGCAAATCCAAGCCTTAGCGTTATCTCCTCAGACCAAAGCTGTCGTCGCCATTACGTCGGCAAGCGTGTGTTTTTCCAAGACTGCAAAAAATCCAGCATCTGCTTCTTTTAGAACGCGCGGCAATTTGCAATTACCCACCAGAATGCATTCGCTTCCAGACTGAAAACATTCAAAATAGGCAAAATTGGGCTCCGTCCGACGGACGATGTCAGCCAGCAAAATCTGTGTTGCCGGTTTCGCAAGCTTCAACCCACCAAACCTGCCTCGAACCGCTGTTAACAATCCGCAACTGGTCAGCTCGTTGGCAACCTTCATCAAATGCGCTTTTGAAATATGATGGCGCTTTGCCGCTTGATCAATGGTCACAAGTTGCTCCCCCGCCGAAGCAACCATCATCATCAGTCGCAAGGCGTAGTCAGTAAAGCCAGTCAAACGCATGGGGTACTCCTTAAAGATATACTTAACATGTATTTTTAAGATTGGCATTTGAATAGATATGTTTAGAATATATTTTAGGGTGAAAAATGCAACACTTCGCTGCCATATGAGCCGGCCATCGCACCAAACCGCAGATCG
The DNA here is from genome assembly GCA_043784785.1 of Aestuariivirga sp. Lineage (GTDB taxonomy): Bacteria > Pseudomonadota > Alphaproteobacteria > Rhizobiales > Aestuariivirgaceae > Aestuariivirga. The sequence goes on from JAYVXY010000210.1 coordinate 10,042, forward strand.
ATCTAATTCACCACTTCACCGGGATAAGCACCCCAGAGCATCTCCTGGGAAACATAGCCACGATAGCCACCCACTTTCACATCGCACCATTTTCCATCACATGACGCTATGTCGCCCATTGCACCTGAAGTCAGATTGGCAACACGCGAGGAATCCTCAGAATTGCTGCTGAACAGTGGGATGGTCTGACCTTTTTTCCACGGGGCTATAAGTGCCGTGCGTTTGCCCGCCAGCATGTTTTGCAAAATCCAGCCCTCAGTGCCTTCGCTATCGCGCACGCGCCGCCAGGTTTCAAATTCGGATACAATCTCAACTGGCAGGCCTTTAACTTGATAGACCCAGGCAATGTCATGGTCGCTTGATGGTCCCTTATGAACATTCACCTTTTCGGCTTTCAATGAAACAAAGCGCGGAATCGGCAGGCCTGATGGCCCGAGCTGATTGGTGATGGGGGAAAGTGATCCCGTGATCTCGGCATTTCCCATATTGGGATGCTTGCCAAATGCCCAGTACAGCCCCCCCGCTGCCACGGCAACGCAGGCAAGGGCGATAAAGGCGGAAGTGATAGACCTCCGGGACTGAGCAGATCGAGCCATAAGATGTTCCTAGATTTGGGCCAGAATTGCCGCGTCAAGGTTAACATTGCGTCAATGGCAGATGGCTTGCTAGCAAACGGCATGACTCAAAGCCGCTTCAGAATCACCAAAACCGAAATCATGGCCAAGGGCTGGTCATCGCTCACAAAGTTGCATGTTCATGCCGAAATGAGGGATGGTCGAAAGCTTGAGCTACACCGCGAAGTCGCCGACCATGGCCATGGCGCAGCGATTTTGCCGATCGACCGAACGCGTGGCACCTGCCTTCTGGTGCGCCAATGGCGGGCGGGCGCGGCTTTCACTGGCGAAGATGGGTTTTTGATTGAGGCTTGCGCGGGGCTGCTCGATGCCGATGATCCAGAAGCCTGCGTGCGCCGCGAAGCTTTCGAAGAACTGGGAACACATGTGCATGACATTCGCCATATCTCGAATTGTTATTCCAGTCCGGGTGCACTTTCCGAAAAGATCAGTTTGTTTGTCGGCACCTATGAAGCAAATGACCGTGTCAATGCAGGTGGTGGCCTGTTGGAAGAGGGTGAAGATATTGAAGTGCTCGAAATGCCTTTTGCCGCAGCCTATGACCTGATCGCCTCAGGCGGCATGACCGATGCTAAAACCATTATCTTGCTGCAATATGTCAAGCTGCATTTCCTCAAAGCGTGATCACAACATTATGATAGGGGTTTTAAAACAATGAATTGCGAAAAGGTGCTGCATTGGCAACAATGCAGCAAAGGAAAAACCTCAAGATGAACTTCACACGCCGTTCCGCCTTGCAATTCTTTGCATCTGCAAGCTTGTTTCCACTCGCGTCCAATTTTGCATTTGCTGCTGATTGGAAGGTTGTTGAGGCTGAAGCCAAGGGCCAGGAAGTGTTCTTCAACGCCTGGGCCGGGGCCGACACGATCAACGCCTATATCGCTTGGGCGGGTGAAGAGGTGATGAAACGCTATGGTGTGAAACTCACCCATGTAAAAATCACTGACACGGCCGAAGTTGTCAAGCGCGTGCGTGATGAAGTGAAGGCCGGAAAAGCCGATGGCTCGGTTGATCTGGTCTGGATCAACGGGGCGAATTTTAAGGCGATGAAGTCAGAAAAACTTTTGTTCGGCCCCTTTGCTGAAGCGCTGCCGAACTTTGCGCTTGTTGATGTGAAAGGCAAGCCCACCACCGTGCAAGATTTCACCGAGGCCACCGAGGGCCTCGAAAGCCCTTGGGGCATGGCGCAATTCACCTTCTTTGCCGATGGCGCAAAAGTGCCCAAGCCACCGCGTTCGATGGCTGAGCTTGCAGCTTTTGCCAAAGCTAACCCGGGCCGTATCACCTATCCGGCCCCGCCTGATTTTCATGGCACAACATTTTTGAAACAGGCGTTGGTTGAGGCAAGCGCAGACAAAAGCATATTTGCTAAACCGATTGACAAGGCTGGCTTTGAAGCAGCGGCCAAACCATGGTTGGCCTTCCTTGACGCATTGAAACCATCACTGTGGCGCGAAGGCAAACAATATCCCAAGACCCAAGCTGAAATTACGCAGATGGTGGCGGATGGTGAATTACTGATCGGCCTTACCTTCAACCCCAATGAACCAGCCAATCTGGTAGCCGCAGGCACATTGCCCAAAACCACAGTTGCTTGGCAACACAGTGGCGGCACCATCGGCAATACCCATTTTGTAGCCATTCCGTCGAACGCCAAGGCCAAAGCTGGCGCTCAGGTGGTTGCGAATTTCTTGCTGTCAGCTGAAGCCCAGGCCAAAAAGAATGATCTTAAAACCTGGGGTGATCCAACGGTGTTGGATATTTCCAAATTAAGCAGCGATGATGCGAAGCTGTTCATCGCTTCCGCCGTTCCAGGCAGCGTAACTCTACCCGGCCCAGCGATCTTGGAACCCGATGCCAGCTTTGTACCTTTGATTGAAGCAAGTTGGCTGAGCCATTATGCGGCGGGTTAGATTGTTCGCTTGTTTCATTCCGCCTCTTAGATCGTC
>JAYVXY010000211.1:0-12602 GCA_043784785.1 Aestuariivirga sp.
TTAAATATTTTCAGTATTCGATCAATATTCATAAACGATATCTAGTTCGGGGTAAGTCTAAAATCAATGCACATTGCAATTGGGGATTGAGTAAAAATAATTCTTGATATTATATTCCTACTATGCCATGTGTGTTCCTGTCTACTCCTGAAGGGGTTAACGCTCATGACGGTGGCTTTAATGGGGTGGATGAGGCATTTGCGGGTTTGGGGTAACGTACCTCAAACTCTCGGAGCGCTTTGGTTAGACCCGCGTGCCTTAGATGGCTCAAAGGAATGGCTTTAAATCTATTCCGAACAAGAGCGACCCAAAGCAAAAACAGCCTCAAAAGCGTGGGTGCACACAGCACTCAAATAGCCGGACTATCTCTACCGGCACATCTCGTGTTTGTTTGCGCCCGCGCAACCCTTCACTTCCTTCTACCCCCGAAACGGCATAACCGTTTCATCAAAGGTAGAGTCATGTCCAGACAACAAAAACAGGCCCCGCGCGCTAAGGGGATAGCGGACAGGGCCTAGGGGGTCGTCGAGGTTCGAGTTAGACGGCTAAATCTCACACCATCCAAATACGTGAGTTCAAATGAACCGAAACAAATGTGTCGTCCAACATGCGGGCAGCAATCGGATCAAAGGTAAAGGCGCTACGCATGAATGATTTTACAGCCGTTGCGGTGTCGCTGGCGCGGCTATTGGTCTTGGTCAAAAGCTTGGTCATTTTACTAATCTTTCATTAAACTTTGTTGATGGTCTAGATATATGCCCTTGTTAAATCAACCACAAACGACTAATTCTATCCACATCATCAAATAATGTTTGAAGATCGACATGCTTGAACAATTCCCTGGCCTTCGCTCCCTCCGCGCCTTTAATGCAGCAGCGCGGCATTTAAGCTTTACCAGGGCAGCCGATGAAATGGCCGTCACGCCTGCCGCAATAAGCCATCAAATCAAAGAGCTAGAGGATCAGATCGGGGTGGCCCTGTTCACCCGCACCAGCCGTTCCATGGCGCTCACCCGCGAAGGTGAAATTTTGGCAACGGCCGCCGCTGAAAGCCTTGAAATGCTGACCCGGGCGGTCAAACGCATCAAGCGCCTGGAAAATCGCAAACAGCTCAAAGTCTCAGCCTCGCCGTCAATTGCCGCCAAATGGCTGGTGCCACGGCTCGATCGGTTTCTGGCCGAAGCGCCGGGCGCTGATGTGCGCATTGATGTCTCCAACACATTGTTGGATTTCGATCGCGATGATGTCGATATCGCCATCCGCTTTGGTGAAGGGCGTTATCCCGGGCTGCGCGCTGATCTGCTGTTTCAGGATAAAATCTTCCCGGTGTGCAGCCCCCGCATCATCACCAAAGCCAAACCGCTTAGCCAGCCCAAGGATCTGCTGCGCCACACATTGATTCATCTTGATTATGAAGCCCAAGGAACACCTTGGCCCAATTGGAAGATGTGGATGCAGGCCGCCGGCATCAGGGATTTTGACGATAAGCGCGGATTGCATTTCGGCCAAACCGCCCTCACCGTGCAGGCCGCAATTGACGGTCACGGCGTGGCGCTGGGCGATTCCAATTTGGTGGCCGATGATTTGGCGGCGGGCCGCCTCGTCAAACCGTTTGAGCTGTCATTGCGCTCCCCACCACAGCTTGCCTATTATGTGGTCTCTCAACGCGACACTTCGCAAAATCCTTTGATCAATGCCTTTCATGACTGGTGTTTGAAAGAGGCCAAGCAAACCGAAACAAGGTCATGATCACCCGCCACACATTTTGAAACAGCGTCACTTCCACCTGCCTCGGCATTCCGCCTGAGATTGTGGTTTTGCGGTTGAGCTAGTCAATCCACCCGCAACGCCGGGTGCACATCATAAACCCCAATCGGCATTTGTTCAAAATCAATCACCACACCGTTCATCATTTGCGCCGATGGTGAAACCAGAAAGGCGCAAAGCCCCGCCACATCTTCTGGCGCAATCAGGCGACCTGCTGGCATGCGCGCGCCAATATCTTCATGCCAATTTTCCGGCAATTTATGAAAGCCGGTTTGCAAGGCATGCTCACCTTCGGTCAGCGCCCAACCGAGAGCGATGCAGTACACCCGCACCCCTTCGCGCTTAAATGTGTTGGCCGCATTCTTGGACAGGGCAACCAATGCCGCCTTGGAAGCCGCATAAGTTGCAATGCTGGGCGGGCCGCCATGGGCCAACATGCTAGCCACATTGATGATCACGCCCGATTTTGCCGCCACCATATGCTTGGCTGCCTCTTGCATCATCAGCAAAGGCGCCTTCACATTCACATCAAACAAGCGGTGAAACACCTCTGGTGTTGTGTCAGCAATGCCGCCCCGTTCGGTGTTTCCAGCCGCATTCACCAGAACATCAATGCGACCAAATTTTTGAATGCACGATGCAATGGCTTTGGCCGCCGTTGCATCATCGCGCAGATCAGCACAAAGCGTTTCGACTGCACCCAACTGCGATAGAAGTTTCGCCTCAATTGCGAGTCGTTCAGCATTGCGATCAACCAACACAACACCAGAAAAACCATCACGGAGAAATTGCCTGGCAATCGCAGCGCCAATGCCTTGCGCACCACCCGTGATTAAGGCAACCCGGCTCATCAGATCAATCCGTCAAAACAATCCGGGTGCGGCTCATGCCATATCTTTCCACCAGCGCGTAGAAAGCTGCAGCATTACTAGGATGCAACCGCACACAGCCATGCGAGGCCGGATGACCTAATCCGCTAATGTGTCCGGTACCGTGAATGGCAAAACCGCCATAGAAAAACACCGAGTTCGGCATTGGCGAGTTGTCATATTTTTTGGAATAATAGACCCGGGCCAAGCGAATGGCGCGATAGCTGCCGCGCGGCGTGTGATAACCTGATCTTGCGGTTGAAACTTTCCAATAGCCCTCAGGCCAGCCGTTCACTTTGACGCTCATCGATTGAGATGAAATATTAATGTTCGCGACAACAATCGGCGGAAGTGCAGGCATATGATGGCCATGATGCTTGCGCATATAATTGGCGTGTTTTATGTGCTTGATATGATGCACATGATGGACAGGGCTCAAGTTCCACCAGTTCACACTGGCCTCTGCCGGGTTGGCCAAAAGAGCAAACACCGCGAAAACGCCAAACAGCGCAAATAAGAACTTTTTCAAAGAAAACCTCCAGCTCGAGCCTTGCCCCCTCGATCTATAGTTGAACATAACAGCCGATTCGCAAAGCGGCAAACTGTAACTCTAATCGAACAGAAACTCGCGGCCCACTTTCACCCGCTTCACATTGCCATATGCGATAATATCGGCAGTCGCATAAGTTTCTGTCAAAGTTGCAGGCAAGAAGCTCCCCGTGCCCACCATATCAACCGGCGCCTTTGCGGCTCCCATGATTTGGCATTTTTGTGGGTCAAAACCAGATGATCCAACAATCTGCGCCGTTTCAAACCCAGCCTTATCCAGCGCTTGACGTGTATAGATTATCGAAGCAACGGAAACGCCCTTGCCAAACAAAATGCGGCGCACCTTGTCAACAAGGATGTTGTTGGGGTCCATTTGAAACGCGCGCCCACCCAGCACTTGCTCAACGATGGAATATTCCCCCATCACATTCAGCCATTGCCCCACAACGTCAACCGACTTTTCATAATCAAGCCCTTGGGCAAATCGCCCGCCATGGGTATCGAGGCGAATGCCAAATTGCCTGCCCGCTTTGTCGAGCTTTGCCTCACCATAAAACCAGTGCGCGCAGCGAAGCGCATCGGTCGCCTCTTCGCCATTATAATCAACCAAAGCGATCAATGATTTCGCCTCGGGCAAGGTTTCTGCAAACAGCTTCAATGCCGCTAAAACATCACCCTTGGCATAACCGACCAGCGCATGGGGCATAGTGCCCATACCGAAAGGCGAGCCAAAGAACGGCGCGGTTAAATCTTGGCTTGAGCCGATGAAACCTTTCACCTTCGGGTCGGCTTTACGGGCTGCCTGGCTTCCCACCATGGCACCATAGGCTGCCAAAATATTCATCTCAGCGCCCGACCCATGGCGTGCATGCATATCCATAAAACCAGCTGTTGGAACAGCGCGGCACATTTCATAAGCATTATTAGCGCAAACACAGGGGAAACCCGTTTTCTGCAACAGCAGCGTTTCAATTTCCGAAAGCGCTTTCATCGAACCGGTAATTTCCATCAGCTTATGTTCTGAAGGAACAACCTCACCCTCGGCCACAAAGCGCTTCACCTTTGCATCGGGCACAAAATGATTGACCAAACGGATAGCAGGCTCCAGTGCTGCCACAACACGGCGGCGCATGAACACTGCAAAGGTCACCTGTTCATCACCATGCGCGGCAACAATGCGCGATGTGTTGGTGAAATATTTATCGGTCTGCCCGGCAATAGGTCCGGCCGCTTGAATAAGATCAATCAGCCGGTCAAGAATAGCAGAATGAGCAGTATCGAGTTGGGGCGACTTCACGCTCATGCCTTCACATCTTTCAAAATTGCAGCTGCACCGATGCGCATCAGTTCCACATCCACTGCCGCCGCCAAAAATGTAAACCCGCGCGAAATATATTCATTCATCACCGCAGCATCACCAGCAAATGCGCCGGCAAACAAGTTATTGCGTTTGCAGGCGGCAGCCACTTTATCCATTGCGGCTAATGTGTAATCCGCCGTCTTATTGATGCCTGCACCATTTGACAGTGCGATCGACAAATCCGACGGTCCCACAAACAATCCATCAAGCCCCGGCACCGATGCAATCTCATCAACGGCCTCCAAAGCTTCACGGGTTTCGATCATGGCGAATACCAGTGTTAGCCTATTGGCCTGCGCCAGATATTCGCCGGGCGTTATCTTGGCGGTCTGCACCATGGTATATCCACCCCAACTGCGCTGGCCGATGGGTGGATATTTCGCGGCCTTCACCAAAGCTTGCGCCTGCGCCCGCGAATTCACCATCGGAGCAATAACGGCTGAGGCACCGGCATCCAACGCCTGCCCCACCAAGCCAGGGTCATTCCATAAACACCGCACAATCGCGGGCTTACCCGCAGCAGCGACGGCCGCAATCATCGCGGAAGCATCTGCAAAATCGATCATCCCATGTTGCAGATCAAGCGTCACGCCATCAAAGGGTAACCTTGCCAGTTGCCCAGCCAGCTGCGCACCAGCCATCGACATCCATGAGAACAAGAATGGTTTTCCGGTGGAAAGCCTGTCGCGCAGGTTTTGGGCCATATCTACTTGACCTCGATCTGGGCAATTGCCACGGCCATCAATTCATTCATGTTGCGACGGATGAGAGCCTCGGATTGCTCCATATTTTGGGCTTTAAAGTCAGCCATAATCTTGGCCACCACGTCATCGTCACCAGATTCAGCCACATCAGCCGCCACGACATTCTTGGCATAAGAATCAGCAGCCGCACCGGAAAGACCCAATTTTTCAGCCGCCCAAACACCCAAAAGCTTGTTGCGCCGCGCCGTGGCTTTGAAGCGCAATTCCTCATCATGGGCAAATTTGTTTTCAAAACCGGCTTCGCGCTTGTCAAATGTGGTCATTTCCCGAACTCCAAATCATGATCCTCAAGCATTTCAATTAGCTATGCGCCCCTCGCAAATCAACTGCTTGACACCCATATATATTTTCCACGTATTATTTATTGTGCGCCGCAGCATATAAGACTAGAAGCTCGGGCAATTATCCACCGCCTTGGTATTGCCCTGTATTTGGAATGTTATGGCGTGTAAGCAGAAGTGAGTACCCAAGTGTCCATAAGGATTCTTTCAATGAACGGCAGACGTACCAAAATTTACGAAGGCAAGGCCAAAACCCTTTATGAAGGGCCAGAGCCGGGCACCGTAATCGTCCATTTCAAAGACGATGCCACGGCCTTTAACGCTGAAAAGAAGGCTGTGATCGAAGGCAAAGGCGTTCTCAACCAACGCATTTCCGAATATCTCTTCACCAAGCTGAACGAGTTGGGCTTGCCCACGCATTTTATTCGCAGCCTCAACATGCGCGAGCAATTGGTGCGCGAAGTTGAAATTATTCCGCTCGAAGTCATCGTGCGCAATGTGGCCGCGGGTTCCTTGGCCAAGCGCTTAGGGCTGGAAGAAGGCACGGTATTGCCCCGCTCGATCATCGAGTTCTGCTATAAAAACGACAAGCTCGGCGACCCGATGGTGAGCGAAGAACACATCACCGCGTTTGGTTGGGCCACGCCCATGGAGTTGGACGACATGATGCATATGTCGATCCGCATCAATGATTTCTTGACCGGATTGTTCTTAGGCATCGGCATTAAGCTGGTCGATTTCAAGATTGAATTCGGCCGCCTGTTCGAAAATGAAATGATGCGCATTGTGCTCGCCGATGAAATCAGCCCAGACTCCTGCCGCCTCTGGGACATCAAAACCAATGATAAGCTGGATAAAGACCGCTTCCGTAGGGATATGGGCGGTCTGGTTGAGGCCTATCAAGAAGTGGCGCGGCGTTTAGGCATTATCCAAGTGAATGAAACACCCGAACGCAGCAAACCGAAACTGGTGAAGAGCGATTGATAGACATTCCCCCTTCCTCTTAACTTCCCCCTCCCCCTTGTGGGGAGGGTCGGGGTGGGGGTCGGAAGATGTTTCAGTAAGCTTTAAGAAACCCAATCTCAACCGCCTGAGCCACCCCCCGCCCTAGCCCTCCCCACAAGGGGGAGGGGAAAGTCAAGAAAATGAAAGCTAAAATTAAAGTCACCCTCAAAAACGGCGTCCTCGACCCCCAAGGCAAAGCCATTGAAGGCGCATTGGGATCATTGGGATTTGCAGGCGTGAACGGCGTGCGCCAAGGCAAATATTTCGAGATTGAATTGGCTGAGACAGATAAGGCAAAAGCCCAAACCGCCCTCAAATCCATGTGCGAAAAACTGATCGCCAATATGGTGATTGAAAACTACGAAATCGAACTCGCATGAAATCCGCAGTCATCACCTTCCCCGGCATTAACCGCGAGCGCGATATGTTGCTGGCGCTGGAATCCACCACGGGCCAAAAGCCCATCTCCGTCTGGCATACCGAAACCACATTGCCGAATGTCGATCTGGTCGTCGTGCCCGGCGGGTTTTCTTATGGGGACTATTTGCGTTGCGGGGCCATTGCCGCGCGTTCACCCATTATGGCAGACATCAAAGCCAAGGCTTTGAAAGGGCTCAAAGTGATTGGCGTGTGTAACGGCTTTCAAATCATCACTGAAGCAGGCCTGTTGCCCGGCGCTTTGATGCGCAATGCGGATTTGCATTTTGTCTGCCGCGAGGTGAAATTGAAGATCGAGAACAACCGAACCTTCTTCACCAATAAAATGGCCAAAGGTCAAATCGTCTCCTGCCCCGTGGCCCATGGTGAAGGCAATTATACGTGCGACCCAGAAACACTAAAGCGTTTAGAAGGCGAAGGCCGCGTGGTGTTCCGCTATGCCGAAGGCTCAAACCCTAATGGTGCCATCAACGACATTGCCGGGATCATCAATGAGGCTGGCAACGTCATCGGCATGATGCCGCATCCTGAAAACATGATCGAACCGCTGCATGGCAAAATTGACTGCAGACCGCTGTTTGAAGGTTTGTTGGCGGCCTAAGGCAATGTCCTTCACGCGATCAAACTTCAAAACAATCTTATGATAATTTTGCTGAAACTCTTCGCTACATCATTAGTAGATGGTTCACGCTGTCTCACGTTAACACTAGATTAACGTCGTTTTTTGCCGCTGAATGAAATCGCCCACACGGATCAGGTGTGGGCGATCGCAACAGTTACAGCACCTTGAGAGAGTCAAAAATGTTCAGCAACATCCTCAACAAGTTCAAAGCCGCACCAGAAGACCTCACCCAAATCAACAAAGCTAACCAAGCTTTGGCCGAGCGCATGGACCACATGATGCGTCTCAACAGCATATCGACAAGAATTGTAAATTTGGAAGCCAAACCGCCTGCGCTGGTTAAAAATCCAACATCAGTTCGCAAAGCATTTGCAGCTTAAGCTTCATCTCAGTAAAACCATCAGGATAGTTACTCTCCTGCGGCTTGTTCAAATTAACTATTGAACAAGCCGCCCTCTTCTAGAGTTGTGCCAATGCCGGGGGGCAGTAACACAGGGTTGAAACATGCGGAGAGACCGATTTATTCTTAATCCTCAAGAGGATCCGCGCGCGGCAGAATTGCGAAAATTGGCCAAGGCTTTGCGGAACAAGAAAGTGCAAACAGGCGCCAACAAGGCCGAAACACCTGTTAAAGAAAAATCCAAATCCCAAGAATAGGACAAGAATAGGATTTGTGAATCTGCCACCCATTCGTTAAACGGCATGGCCATGATGAAACAAGCCGCCGAACCTGTAATCACTCCGGAAATTGTGGCCGCCCACGGCCTGAAACCTGATGAATATGATCGCTTCCTAAAACTTCTGGGTCGCGTGCCCACCATGACAGAACTTGGCATTTGTTCGGCCATGTGGAACGAACATTGTTCCTATAAATCCTCAAAAAAATGGCTCAAAACCCTGCCCACCACTGGCCCGAGGGTGCTGCAAGGCCCCGGCGAAAATGCCGGCGTGATTAATATTGATGATGGCCAGGCCATTGTTTTTAAAATGGAAAGCCACAACCACCCGTCTTTCATCGAACCCTACCAAGGCTCAGCCACCGGCGTGGGCGGCATTTTGCGCGATGTGTTCACCATGGGTGCGCGCCCGATTGCGGCTTTAAATGCGTTGCGCTTTGGCGAACCTTCACATCCAAAGACCCGCCATCTGGTTTCAGGTGTAGTGGCGGGCGTTGGCGGTTATGGCAATAGCTTCGGCGTGCCCACTTTGGGCGGCGAAGTGAATTTCCACAAAAGCTATAATGGCAATATTCTGGTCAACGCCATGGCCGTTGGACTGGCGGACGCGGATAAGATTTTTCTGTCCAAGGCCGAAGGTGTGGGCCTGCCCGTGGTTTATCTGGGTGCCAAGACAGGCCGTGACGGTATTCATGGTGCCACCATGGCTTCTGCTTCCTTCGAGGCCAACGCCGAGGAAAAGCGCCCCACCGTGCAGGTGGGTGACCCGTTCACCGAGAAATGCCTGCTGGAGGCCTGTCTTGAACTCATGGCCTCCGGTGCTGTGATCGCCATTCAAGACATGGGTGCCGCCGGCCTCACCTCATCAGCCGTTGAAATGGGGGCCAAGGGCAATCTCGGCATTGAACTTGATCTCGATAAAGTGCCCTGCCGCGAAACTGGCATGACCGCCTATGAAATGATGCTGAGCGAATCCCAAGAACGGATGCTGATGGTGCTGCGCCCCGAAATGGAAAAACAGGCCGAAGCGATTTTTGTGAAATGGGGCTTGGATTTTGCTATTATCGGCAAGACAACCAATACCTTGCGCTTCATCATTAAACATCAAGGTGAAGTGAAGGCCGATCTGCCGATCAAGGAAATGGGCGATAACGCGCCCGAATATGACAGGCCCTGGGTTGAACCCAAAAAGCTGCCCACCATCGCCGCGTCAACCATCCCAGCTCCAACTGATCTCAAAGCCGCCATGCTCAAAATCATCGGCTCGCCCGATATGTGTTCCAGGCGTTGGGTGTGGGAGCAATATGATACGTTGATCGGCTCCAACAGCGCCCAATTGCCGGGCGGAGATGCGGGCGTGGTGCGCATTCAAGGTCAAAAGGCCATCGCAGTTTCATCTGATGTAACGCCGCGCTACGTGGCGGCTGATCCATTTGAAGGCGGCAAACAGGCCGTGGCTGAAAGCTGGCGCAACCTCACTTGTGTGGGCGCTGTTCCCATCGCCTTCACCGATAACCTCAATTTCGGCAACCCTGAACGCCCCGAAATCATGGGCCAGCTGGTCTTTGCCATTAAAGGCATCGGCGAGGCCGCCCGCGCGCTGGATTTCCCCGTCGTGTCTGGCAATGTGTCGCTTTACAATGAAACCATGGGCCAAGGCATTCTGCCAACACCAACGATTGGTGGTGTGGGGCTGTTGCGCGACCTATCGAAGATGACCACGGTGAAGTTCAAGGAAGCAGGTGATGTCATTTTGCTGGTCGGGGGCCATGGCCACCATATAGGACAGTCGATTTACCTGCGCGAAATCGAAGGCCGCGAAGATGGCGCACCGCCGCCCGTTGATTTGGCAAAAGAACGCAAGAATGGTGACTTTGTCAGAAACCTAATCACATCTTCACTTGTAACGGCGGTACATGACATTTCTGACGGTGGCTTAATCATTGCCATAATTGAGATGGTTTTACCTACCGTTTTTGGCGCCAGCATAAAGGCCATAGACCACATTCAGATGTTTGCCGAGGACCAATCTCGCTACGTCATATCTTGCTCATCCCAAAACTTGACAAAAATCCAGTCTCTTGCCCTTCAGGCAAATATTGAAGTCATTTTGGTCGGCGAAGTAACGGAAAATGCCGAATTTGCCATCGGCGAAGGAACTAAAATCTCTTGTTCAGCGTTAAGATCTCATCACGAAAGTTGGTTTCCTCATTTTATGGCAGGATAGATGACTTATTTGATCGTGGTGACATTAACGAAAAGGATTGAAAATGAATAAAAAATTCCTCGCCGCGAGCATAATCGGCTTGTCATTACTTTTGGCTACCGCAACCTCCGAAGCAAAAACCAGTGGTGTAAAAGTTGGTGTATTGAATTGCGAGATTGCCGCCGGAGTTGGCGTGATTATCGGATCGTCAAAAAATATAAATTGCAGCTTCAGAAACGGTTCGGGCCGCACTGAGCAATATCATGGCAGCATCGGCAAATTGGGCTTGGATATTGGGGTTACAGGTAAAGCCACTGTCGCTTGGTTGGTATTCGCACCTGGTAGCGTAGGGCGTGGCGCATTGGCAGGGTCTTATGTTGGTGCGTCAGCGCAGGCTTCGGTTATTGCAGGGCTGGGTGCCAATGTTCTGGTCGGTGGCTTCAAAAACAATATCAATCTGCAACCACTCAGCGTTCAGGGTCAAATGGGCTTGAATATCGCAGCAGGCTTAGCCAGTTTAAACCTCAAAACAGGTCGTTAATCGATATAAAATTATATTTGGCCCCACATGCATTGCCATGTGGGGTATTTTATTGGATTTCGCCACGGTCGTTGAAGCTTTCTGTTGGCGTTGCTATATGAGGGTGGCGCAAGAGGATACCATCATGGCCATGACTGCCCCAGAGATCGAACGCTTCATCCGCGAAGGCATTCCGGGTGCAACCGTGGAAATTCGTGATCTGGCCGGTGATGGCAATCATTATTCAGCCAATGTGATAGCCGCCGCCTTCAAAGGCAAAAACCGCGTGCAGCAACACCAAATGGTCTATGCTGCATTACAAGGCCGCATGGGTGGCGAGCTTCATGCGCTGGCCCTGCAAACCAGTGTACCAACGGAATCATGATTCCGGCCCTCCTCATCTTCGGAGCACTTGCTCTGATCATTTTGCCATTCATCGTGTCAAGGCGTATTGTGGCAAAAGCCAAACAAGATATTGAAACTGAAAGGCAAATAAAATGACTGACATTAAAACGTGGATCGACAATGAAGTGAAAACCAATGATGTGGTGCTCTTCATGAAGGGCTCGCCCGATATGCCGATGTGCGGGTTTTCCGGCAAGGCCACGCAAATTCTCAATCACCTGCAAGTGCCCTTCAAAGGCATCAATGTTTTGGATTCAGATGACGTGCGCCAAGGCATCAAGGAATATACCAATTGGCCCACCGTTCCGCAGCTTTATGTAAAAGGCGAATTTGTGGGCGGCAGTGACATCATGATGGAAATGTTCCAATCGGGTGAGTTGAAGCAATTGCTGGCTGATAAGGGCGTTAGCGCATAATGCTCACGCTTTATTACGCCCCAAAAACCTGCTCGCTCGCCCCCTATATTGCACTTGAAGAAGCAGGCGCTGAATTCACGCCTTACCGTGTAAACTTCGCCGAGGGCGAGCAGAACAGTGCTAAGTTCAAAGCCATCAATCCCAAGGGCCGCGTACCAGCACTGGCAACGGACAAAGGTATCATCACCGAAAATGTGGCCATCTTGGCCTTCATCGCCGATATTTATCCCAAGATGAGGTTGTCGCGCTCCGATCCATTTGCCTTTGCGCAAATGCAGGCCTTTAATGCTTATCTCTCGTCCACCGTGCATCCGCACCACGCGCATAACCGACGTGGTGCGCGCTGGTCTGATGATCCAGCAGTGATCGAGAACTTAAAACTCAAAGTGCCGCAAAACATGACCGATTGCTTCACCATTATCGAGAATGATTACCTAAAAGGCCCATGGGTCATGGGTGAGCAATACACAGTGGCGGATGCTTATCTGTTTACGATTTCAGGTTGGCTGGCAGGTGACGGTGTGGACATCAACAAATTCCCCAAAGTTCTGGCCCACCGTGAAGCCATGTTGAAACGCCCAGCCGTTATTGCTGCGATCGAAAAACACGAGGCCTAAGTTACTTCAAACAAAAACTCAGGCCTAAACCATGTCGCCCAAATTCATAGCCTTTTTTGCTCTTGCCTTCGCGGTACTCACATGGGGCATATCTCCGGTATTTATCC
>JAYVXY010000212.1:0-12503 GCA_043784785.1 Aestuariivirga sp.
TCGCGGCCCAAACGGCCGTCGGATGCAGTGGCACGCCTTTCATAAAGTGGCACAACATCCTCGGCCGTGCGCGCCTCATCGACAATAACCTCCATGCCCGCCCGAATGAAACTCTCGGCACGCATATGTTCAAGCAGTTGCAACAGCCCATCCCAATAGCCATTGATGTTGCACACAATCACCGGCTTGGAATGTTGACCCAGTTGCGCCCATGTCGAGATTTCGGCCAATTCTTCCAAAGTGCCAAGCCCACCGGGCAGGGCCACAAATCCAGTGGCCTTCTCAAACATCATCGTCTTGCGCTCATGCATGGTGCGGGTGACAATCAGCTCATTCACACCTTCCAACATGCGTTCGCGGTTCACCAGAAACTCAGGGATAATGCCGGTCACATGGCCGCCTGCTGATAAAACACTGCGCGCCACTTCCCCCATCAGGCCCATGCTGCCGCCGCCATAGACCAGACCAACGCCCGCTCGTGCCATCAACCCCCCAAGATCATCGGCGGCTTTCATATAGGCTGGGTTGCGCCCGGGGCCAGAGCCACAATAAACGCAAAGCCGATGTGCAGGTAAAGTCATAGTTTCTCCAATTTGCTTCTTATAGCGCGGGGCCTTATGAAGAACCCGACTCGTGCCTATATAGCATTTATGGCGCTTTTATTTTGTTAGCTTTTGACGGACTTTTAACATGAAAATCAATCCGATTGCCGTTTTTACCAGCTTGGCTGTTGTTGCCGCTGGAACCTTTGGTTATGTGGCCACCAGACCGCCAGCCATAACCGAACCAGCAAAGCTGGTTGCTGAAGCGCCAAAAGCTGAGGCACCCAAAGTTGAGGTGCCGAAAGTCGAGGCTCCGAAAGTTGAAGCAGAAGCCCCAAAGCCTGAAGCAAAGCCAGAACAGCAAGCATCGGCCGTAACCCCTGCCAAACCTGCTGCCGCACCAGAACCTGCAACACCGATTGTGCCAAGTTTTGACACCGTGCGTGTTGAAACTGGTGGCGAAACCGTTATCGCAGGTCGTGCAACACCGGGCACGGAAGTCAGCGCCAAATTGAACGGTGATGTGGTGGCCACCACAATTGCCAGTGCTGATGGCTCATTCGTAATGATCCCTGAAAAGCCCTTGCCTGCCGGTGCTGGCACATTTACACTTGAAACCAAGTTGAATGGTGCGGCCCAAATCTCCACTCAGACAGTGGCTGTCTCGGTTAAACCCAAAGAGCCCGGCCAAACCACGGTTGCCGTTTTAACCCCTGATGCGCCTACCAAAATCACACAAGCCCCAGAAAAAGCCCCTGATAGTGTCACCTTGGATGCCGTTGATTATAGCGCTTCAGGCAACATCATGTTTGCAGGCCGCGGCCAACCCGGCAGCGCGCTAAGGCTCTATGTCGATAACATCCTGCTGGGCGAGGCCAAATCAGACGATCAAGGAAAATGGAATTACAGCGGTGGCACAACGATTGCTCCAGGCGTTTACACCTTGCGGGTTGATCAATTGGCAGTTGATGGAAAAGTAACGTCGCGTGTTGAATCTCCATTTAAACGCGAAGCAGCAGAAAAGGCGGCAGAGGCGGCGCAGCCTGTCACTCCACCGGTAACCGCTCAAACCGAGACGCCAAAACCAGCCACACCACAACCCAGCCGCATCACCATCCAACCCGGCGATAATCTCTGGGTTCTCTCGCGCAATCTTTATGGATTTGGCCGTCAATATACTGTGATCTATGAGGCCAATAAAGCCCTGATCAAAAACCCAAGCCTGATCTATCCGGGCCAAATTCTCACCGCGCCAACGGCACAGGCCAAAACCCAATGATGGATTCGACGATGACCAAACCCACAGGCGAAACCAGCCAGTGGGAAACCCTGAAGGGTTTGCTGCCGCTATTGTGGCCCAAGGGCCGCCCAGATTTGAAAGCCCGTGTGGTCTTCGCCTTGCTTCTTTTGGTGGCTTCGAAAGTCATTACCGTTCTCACACCTTACGCTTTTAAATGGGCCACCGATGGTTTGGCCGCCAGCAAAGGCCTTGAAGTGGCCTTGCTCAGCGTCCCATTCTTTATGGTGCTAGCCTATGGTTTAGGCCGCATCATGGGCGTGGTATTTGCCCAGATGCGTGATGCAGTGTTTGCCAAAGTTGGCCAGCGCGCGGTTCGCGAATTATCCTTCTCAACCTTTCGCCATCTTCATGCCCTCAGCCTGAAATTTCATCTCGAGCGCCGCACCGGCGGATTATCGCGGATCATTTCACGCGGCATTAATGGCGTGGATTCAGTTTTGCGCTTTTCGCTCTTCAACACATTTCCGACAGCGCTCGAAATTGCATTTGTATGCGTGGCACTGGCCTATTCATTTGGTTGGACTTATGTGGTCGTAATTGCGGTCACGGTGATTGCTTATCTCTGGTTCACCTATTGGGCCACGGAACGCCGCATTGGCATCAGGCGCACCATGAACAATGCCGACAATGATGCAGGCACCAAAGCCATCGACAGCCTGCTCAATTTTGAAACCGTAAAATATTTTGGCAATGAGCAGCATGAGGCCGAGCGTTACGACAGCTCCATGGCGATCTATGAACAAGCCGCTATCAAAACCTGGGTGTCGCTGGCCGTGTTAAACGCGGGCCAAGCCATTATCTATTCGATCGGTCTTACAATTGTTATGGTCATGGCCGGCATGTCCATCATCAAGGGCACCAGCACCATTGGCGACTTCGTGTTGATCAACGCCATGATGGTCCAACTCTATATGCCGCTCAATTTCATTGGTTCGTCTTACCGTGAAATCAAACAGGGCCTCATTGATGTGGAAGGTATGTTCGGCATTCTGCGCCAAAACGCTGAAATCGCCGATCGGCCTGGTGCGCCTGAGTTTCACCCAGGTAAAGGTGACATTGTTTTTGAAAATGTCAGCTTTGCTTATGATGCCAAGCGCCCCATCCTGAAAGATATTTCATTGCAT
The DNA here is from genome assembly GCA_043784785.1 of Aestuariivirga sp. Taxonomy (GTDB): domain Bacteria; phylum Pseudomonadota; class Alphaproteobacteria; order Rhizobiales; family Aestuariivirgaceae; genus Aestuariivirga. The sequence goes on from JAYVXY010000212.1 coordinate 2,967, forward strand.
GTTCCGGCGGGCAAAACTGTGGCCATCGTCGGGCCATCGGGTGCTGGCAAATCCACCATCTCGCGTCTGCTGTTCCGTTTCTATGATATAACAGCAGGCCGGATTCTGATCGATGGTCAGAACATTGCTGATGTCACGCAGGCCAGTTTGCGCAAAGCCATCGGCATGGTGCCGCAAGATACCGTGCTGTTTAACGACACGATTCGATATAACATCCGTTATGGAAGGCCAGATGCCACCGACGCTGAAGTGGAAGAAGCCGCCAAAATGGCCCAAATCCACAAATTCGTGTTGAGCCTGCCGCAAGGCTATAATGCCATGGTGGGTGAGCGCGGCTTGAAGCTTTCAGGTGGAGAAAAGCAGCGCGTTTCCATCGCCCGCACCATTCTGAAGGGTCCGCCCATTCTGGTTTTGGACGAAGCAACATCGGCACTCGATAGTTTAACCGAGCAAGACATTCAAAACGAACTGCGCCGCATTTCCAAAAACCGCACCACTTTGGTGATCGCTCACAGGCTTTCAACGGTGGTCGAAGCCGATGAAATCATTGTGCTGGAAAAGGGCCGTATTGCCGAGCGTGGCACCCACAAGGTGCTTCTGAAAAAGAAGGGCCTTTATGCGGATATGTGGAACCGCCAGCAAGAAGCTGATGAAGCACGCCGCAAATTGGCCGAGAATTTGGATGAGAAAGACGTGAAACTCGAAGCCTTGGCGCGGGACAAAGTGATCGCCTGAAAGAGACTCGCGGAAAGCCATTCGCACAGCAATGTGTTGAATGGTTTTTATTTGACTTGACATGCAGGTAAATGCCTGCATATTATATTGTCAAGTTAGAGAACTTCGAAATGAATGAAGAGAAGGTGTTCAAAGCGCTGGGGGACGCAAGCCGCAGAAAGCTTCTGGATCTTCTGTTCGAGCAGAATGGCCAAACCCTTGGCCAACTCTGCGAACATTTAGATATGGCCCGCCAATCAGCCACCCAGCATTTAGAAATTCTGGAAGCGGCCAATTTGGTGAGCACTGTAAAACGGGGCCGTGAAAAGCTTCATTTCATCAACCCTGTTCCGATCCATGAGGTCTACGAACGGTGGGTCAAGAAGTTTGAGCGGCAACGCCTGAGCCTATTACACGATCTTAAAACCAAACTCGAAGGAGAAGAGAAATGAACAGTTCAAAAATCAAATTTGTCTACGTGACCTATATTGTGTCAACGCCAGAAAAAATCTTTGAGGCGATAATTAAGCCAGAGATTGCGCGACAATATTGGGCGCACGAGAACGTTTCGGACTGGAAGCCAGGCTCCAAGTGGGAGCATTTTAGCAGTAATGAAGCACGCACCCTCAACATCGCCGGTGATGTCGTTGAATGCAATCCACCAAAGCGCCTTGTCGTCTCTTGGTCCGGCGCGTCCAAATATGATGATAAATCCCAGCACAGCCGGGTAACATTTGAACTTGAGCCATTCGTCGACATGGTGCGATTGACCGTCACACATGATGAACTCGCAGAAGATGGCGAAATGGCTCGTATGATCAGCAATGGTTGGCCACGGGTTCTCTCAAGCATGAAATCGTTCTTGGAAACCGGACAGGCGCTGGACGTCTTCGCGAAACCGCAAGCCAACTGACAAACCATGGCATTAACTTATTGCATATGAGGAGAACTCAACATGACAACTCAAGACTATACATGCAGCATCCAGGCACCCGTTTCTGCAAAGGAGGCCTACGACAAGATTGCTCTCGTTTCGCAGTGGTGGGCAAAAAATTTCGAAGGTGAGGCTCGAAAGCTAGGAGATCGATTTAATGTTCGCTTCGGCGAAACTTTTGTTGACTTTAAGATTTCCGAGGCCGTTCCAAACAGCAGAATTGTATGGCAGGTCGTCAACTGCAATCTACATTGGTTGAAGGACAAAACCGAGTGGAACGGCACGAGCGTTGCTTGGGACGTTTTACCAGGCAAAGAGGCCATGACTATTAAATTAACCCACCACGGCCTCACGCCCGAGGTTGAGTGCTATAGCGCTTGCGAAAACGGATGGAATGGCCACGTTCAGAGGAGCCTCCTCCAACTCCTAGTCGACGGCAAAGGGTTTCCGGAGTGATAGGCTTCAATTAAACCGTCAAGACCGTAATGTTGCATGAGTTCATGGCCTGTTGCGCCAATCAAAGTTAGCAATAGATGAATCAACTTTTTAGTAATCACAACTCCCAAGCCGTCATTAACGCTGCGGTTCAAATGAGCTGAAAATTCGCCTCAAATTTGATGCAAGTCTTATTCTGATTCACCTTTGTTTACGTTTGCAGCCCCATAAAGGTGCCACATACCGCAGCAAATGCGGAACGAACGGTGCCGGTGCAAAACTTCCGACCAACAAGAAATAGCGCCATAACAATTTGGGGATTAGTCAAATGAGAGTTACGACCATGGAGACCATTGCCGGGCGAAGTACAGAAGAAACGCTCGGCGTAGTACGCGGATCGGCCCTTTGGTCGAAGCGGATTACAAAATATAGTCACGGCGGCCAACGTGGCCTGCAATACTCCACCATGGATGACATGGTGGATGGCTTGAACAACGCCAAAGAAGAGGCCGAAAAAAAGGCTCTGGCACAAGCCAAGTTTATGGGTGCTGATGCAATCATCGGCATGTGCCTGCAAGTGTTCGAAATGTCAGATGGCCTGTTTACAGCCGTTGCCACAGGAACAGCCGTGCGCACCGAAGCTTTGCCAGCAGCAATGCCAGCGTTTGAACAAGCGGCAAACGACGACGATGTGTTTTCGGCCATTCCGTATATGCCAAAACCAGCGCTGCGCGTTGTATCGAGCTATATGCACTAATCTAAGTTCAGCCGACTTCAAAAACGCCCGTTTTGCCAAATCAGCAAAGCGGGCGTTTTGGCGTTATAAGATAGCTTAACGAACTGATTCCCTTGAGGCCACAAACCCGCTACACAGCGCCCATGTCCATCATCCAAAGCATCACCACATCATTTGCACCCATCCACCGGGAAGGCTGGCGGTTCATCGCCATTTTTGCCGCCATCACTTTGCTGTTCTTTTGGTTGGGCTTTCAACCCATTGGCTGGCTGGGTGTCATTCTCACTTTATGGTGTGCCTATTTCTTTCGCGATCCAGAACGAGTGACCCCCATGGGCGAAGGGCTGGTTATTTCACCGGCTGATGGCCGTGTGAGTGCGATTGAAACTGTGATCCCGCCGCCCGAACTTGATCTGCCACGCGAAATGATGACGCGTATTTCGATTTTCATGAATGTGTTTGATGTGCATGTAAACCGCAGCCCGATTGCCGCGCGCATTACTAAACTTACCTATGTGCCGGGCCTGTTTGTAAACGCTGAACTTGACAAGGCCAGTGAAGACAACGAACGCCAAGCCTTAACGCTGCAAACCGCCAATGGAACCCAGCTTGGTGTGGTCCAAATTGCTGGGTTGATTGCGCGGCGGATTGTGAAATTTGTGGATGAGGGAACAAGCCTGCAAGCGGGCCAACGCTTTGGGCTTATTCGCTTTGGCAGCCGTGTTGATGTTTATTTGCCAAAATCTGTGGCCCCCTTGGCCTGCCTTGGGCAGCGCGCCGTGGCCGGTGAAACGGTGCTCGCTGACTTGGGCCAAATCGGCCCGGCCCGCACCGGACGAAAAGATTAAGCCAATGTCAGAGCCCATATCTGAACAAATGGCAGAACTTGCCCCCAAGGAAAATGATCGCAAACGCTTTCAGCGTGTGCCGGTGCGGTATTTGTTGCCCAATCTGCTCACTTTGCTGGCCTTGTGCAGTGGCATAACCGCCATTCGTTTTGCCGTGGAAGGTCGTTATGAAATCGCGGTGGGCGGCATTATTTTGGCAATCGTACTCGACGCCATGGACGGCCGCTTGGCCAGGCTTCTTAACGGCACATCGCGCTTTGGCGCTGAACTTGATTCTTTGGCGGATTTTGTGAACTTCGGTGTGGCCCCAGCGCTCATGCTTTATTTCGGCGCATTGAGCAGTTTGAAGACTTTTGGCTGGGTTGTCTGCCTCATGTTGGCCATCGCTTGTGCGCTGCGTTTGGCACGCTTCAATGTGGCATTGGACGACCCCAACAAACCAGCTTGGGCGGCGTCTTATTTTACCGGCATTCCGGCACCGGCCGGTGCGCTCTTGGCGCTAAGTCCATTCTACTATCTGTTCTTGGGCTTTTACGCTGATGCCCATGATCATGCCAAATTTGTTGCTGCCTTTGTTGTGTTGGTGGCCATATTGATGGTCAGTCGCGTGCCCACATTTTCAGGTAAAACCGTAACCCGTGTGCCGCGTGAAACTGTTCTGCCAATTTTGGCCGGCATGGCATTGGGCGTGGTGTTCCTGATCTCTTATCCGTGGGAATCGCTTGCCATTTTGGTGGCGATTTATTTGCTGCTGATTCCGGTCAGCTTCATCTCCTACCGCAAGCACAAAAGAGGGCAGGTGGTTGGTTGATGCAACGTGTGCCTCGACACTCGCTTTTTGATTACCCGCCCGTTGAGGTAAGGCCCCCGAAACTTCAGCCCAATGGCTTTGCCAAGCTGGCGCGCTTTTCATATCGAAATGCTGCGCTGGTGTTGATCGCCTGGTGTGTATTCATAGCACTGGCTGGTTTTTGGTCATGGCAAAAATTTTCGACAACCGAGCAATTACCAGTTGCGCTAACCGCGCCATCGAAACCCGCGGAAGATCTGAAGATTCTGAATCAGAATTTTCCACATCTTGAGTCTCTGACAACAATCACGCTCAGCAACAATGACCCAGATGAATTAAAGCTGGCGCGAGCGGCGTTGGTCAGTCAGCTGGATCAACAGAAAGATAAGTTTGATCTGGTTTTTGCACCCGGCACCGGCGACTATTACGACTCCCACGCCATGCTTTATCGTTCGAAAGACGAGATTGAAGCCCGCGTCGCTTACGCGCTGTCCTTGCGCCCGCTTTTTAATGCCATAGCTGAAGCGCCCAGTGTCGATAGTCTTTCCACCTTGGTGGGCGAGGTTTCATCGGCGATCAAACAGGGGCGTGATCCGCAAGGTCTTGATGAGCTATTCCGACAATCTGCCAAATCCCTGCAAGCCTTGATGCAAGGCAACAGCCTATCGGTTGATTGGACCAAAATAGCCGGGTTGGATGTTGAACTTGCCCCCAAAACGGCGATGATTTTGGCACTGCCAAAATCGGGGCAAAATGAACCGGCCTTGGCATTTGTCAAAGAAACACTCACCGCGTTTGGGAAAAAAACTGCAACCCGCGCTTCGCTGGAGCAGATCGCCCCCCAAGTCGAGTCGATTGACCCAAGGCCCTTCTCGCAATCGCGAACAGTGCAAGCGGCTTTGCTGGCTGGGATATTAACGTTGATTGGTCTGCTTTCGGCAATCGGTCGCATAAATCTGATTTTGATGTCGGCCATTTCTGTGGCGGCGGCTCTGGTCACGGCTGCAACGGCTTCGGCTTTTTTATTGCCCACAAACATGCAAGCGCTTTGGCCAGTCTTCATTGGTCTGGCATTAACCGCACTCATCATTGCCACCAGATTGGGCTTTGCTGCCGTAGATGCCATGTCCGATAACAGGTCTTCCGAAACTGCAATCATGTTGGCGGCTCAAAAGCAAGGCTCGGGTCTGGTTTGGCAGTCCGTTATTGCTGCGGCTGTTTGGGCAGGGTTTTTGGCCTTGCGGGGAAAACTAGGCTTTGCAATCAGCGGCATCGCGTTTTCCAGCATTATGGTGAGTTTACTTGCCAGCATCATGGTGGTGCCCGCCATTGCGTTCCTCTCAAACCCGCCGCTTAAGTGGAGTGCGCAAGATTGGATTGTGCCACTTCATGCTTTGATTTTTGATAATTTTCTGTGGCGCAATTTAAGATCAGCTTTAACCTTGGTGGTCATCGGTTTAGCCTGTGCTGGATTATACTTCGCACCGCGTGTGATGAATGCGACCGTGCTCGAGCAAGGCGCAGACCAGCCCGTGAATATCGTTGCTGGAACGATTGCCGAAACCCAATTGATTTTGCAGAAACTAAAATCAATCCCCCAAGCCCAGAGTGTACGCTGGCTCGGAGGGTTTTTGCCTCAGGATGTTGAAGCAAAACAAGCCGCACTGGCCGGTTTGAAAGACCAGTTCCCACGCATCGGCCCGCTGAACCCACAAACTCCCGATGACTTGCGCGACCAGATTACAAACTTGCAGGAAAGCCTGAGTGAAATTGCCCAGCAAGAGACGACGCGCCCCGATTTGCGCGATTCCGCCGATGAGTTTCGGCGCAGTCTTGAATTGCTTTCCGGCACCAGCGGCAATGCCGAAATTGCAAATGTTGAAAATCGATTATTTGGCAATTTCAGCGCATTGGCCGAACGTGCCAATATGCTGGCCAGCGTTGAAAAGCCGGAGCTCGAAACACTTGATAAGCGCTTGAAATCACTTTTCCTCTCTCCTGATAATATCTACCGCCTCGAAGTCACGCCGGTTCAAGGCCAAAGCAATGAGCAATTGGCGGAAATACTGTTCAGCAAGGGTATCCCGGTTGCCCATCCTTCATTGGTGGCTCAACTGGAATTACAAGCAACCAAAAGCCAATTCACCCGCGTCTTGGCCCGTGCAGCAGCCCTTGGATTGATCGTGATGGCTTTAGGTTTGGGTGAAGCGGCAGGCATTATCAGCGCCATCATAACAGCGCTTGTCGTAGTGGCTTTGGGTGTTGGCGCAACCGGCTTTTACCGATTGCCTCTTCAACCAGAATTATTACTGATCGCCATTGCTCTGCTGGTTCTGTTGTTTAATTTGGTCGCATCAGTATTTCTGAAAATCGAAATATCGGAACTGGGGTTGCCCAGTGCGGTACACGCCATAGAAGCTTGGTTGTCCGTGATTGTGGTCACGGCATGTATCATTCCGATCTTTCTGCTCGATCTTGCGGAGTTCCAAACATCCGCCCTGTTATTGCTCGGCGGAAGCATCGCCATAACCACCACAATTGGCTTTGTTTTACGCCCGCTCTGCCTCACATTGCGCAGCTGGTGGAGCATTGAAAGCTGAGCAAGTTGATTATCTGGGCTTTATCTGGCATAGTTCGAATATGAAAATCCAATCCACCATACATGGTCGAACTTTGCGTGATGATGTGCTCGTCAATTGCGCCCGCATTGGATTTAAGCCTTAGTCTTTTTGCCCTGATTGCATTGCAAGGCCAGCCCCAAGCTGGAACCATAATCATATCTGGAGCACGATCATGACTGTTCACCAAAAAAATCTAAACCTCGAAGAAATCGTAAAAGCCGATATCGCCCATCATTTTCATCCGTTCACGGATCATAAAGCGTTCCACGCAGCCGGCGGCCCACGCGTGATCACCCATGCTGATGGCGTCTATATTTGGGATGGCAAAGGCAATAAGATCCTGGACGGCATGGCTGGCCTCTGGTGCGTCAACATCGGTTATGGCCGCAAGGAGCTGGCCGAAGTGGCCTATAAGCAAATGCTCGACCTGCCATTTTACAACACCTTTTTCAAAACCACGACAGTGCCAACAACTGAACTGGCAGCCAAGATTTCATCGGTTTTGCCAAAGCGCTTTCAGCACATTTTCTTCACCAATTCCGGCAGCGAAACCAATGACACGATCGTGCGCTTCATTCGCCATTATTGGAAGCTGATGGGCAAGCCTTACCGCCAACATATCATCGCCAGGCATCGTGGTTATCATGGCTCCACTTGGGTGGCTTCAAATCTTGGTGGGTTCCCCGCCATGCACGGGCAGGGTGGTGATATTCTACCCGGCTTCCACCATATCCAACAACCTTACTGGTATGATTTCGGCGGTGACAAATCGCCAGAAGAATTTGGCCTCGAAGCTGCGGCCGAACTTGAAAAGAAAATCCTCGAAGTCGGGTCCGAAAATGTTGCGGCCTTTTATGGTGAGCCTATCCAGGGTGCAGCAGGCGTATTGATTCCGCCATCAACCTATTGGCCAGAGGTACAGCGCATCTGCAAAAAATATGGTGTGCTGATTGTGGCTGATGAAGTCATCTGTGGTTTTGGCCGCACCGGCAAATGGTTTGGCTTTGAAACTTTCGGTTTTGATCCTGATATTGTGGCCATGGCCAAGGGCCTGTCATCAGGCTACCAGCCCATCGGTGCCGCTGCATTCAGTGATCATCTGATCAAGGATTTCTTCGCCAAGGGAGGCGAGTTCTATCATGGCATGACCTATTCTGGTCATCCGGTTTGTTCGGCTGTAGCGCTCAAAAATATCGAAATCATCCAGGAAGAAAAGCTGGTTGAACGTGTGGCTGAACTTGCGCCTTATCTGGCCGAAGGCCTTGCCAGCCTGCGCGATCATCCCATCGTTGGCGAAACCCGCTCAGTGGGTTTGATTGGGGCCATCGAAATAGCCAAGAATAAAAACACCCGTGAACGCTTCCATGATGTTGGCCGTGTGGGCACAATCTGCCGTGATCACTGCATCAACAATGGCCTGATCATGCGCGCCTGCTGGGACACCATGGTGATGTCACCACCATTCACGATTACCAAAAAAGAAATTGACGAAATGATCCGTCTTGTGCGCTTGGCCTTGGATAAAACCTATGCCGATGTAAAATCTGAAATGTAAGGAACAGACATGGCACTTGAAATGGACAAACTCACCCGCCCACCCGGCGATGAAGCCTTTCGCCGCGAAAATCTAAAGGGCACACAGTGGGAGCCGACGTATGCCGGCGCTCTCTCTTTCATGCGCCGCAAATATACACGCGATTTGAGCGGCGTTGATATTGCCATAACGGGTGTTCCCTTCGATCAAGCTGTGTCGCATCGTTCCGGCACGCGCATGGGGCCTGAGGGCATCCGCAAGGCTTCGGCTGAAAATGCCTGGGGCCCATTCTGGCCATGGATGTTTGATCCCTTTGAAACATTGGCGGTGATTGATTATGGCGATTGCTTTTTCGATTGGGGCAAGAAGGAAGACTTTCCCCGAACGCTGGAAAATCACACGGCAGAAATCCTGAAGTCAGGTGCCGAAACCATCACGCTGGGTGGCGATCATTATATTTCTTATCCCGTGCTCAAGGCCCATCACAAAAAGCATGGACCACTGGCGCTGGTGCATTTTGACGCCCACCGCGACGTTGAAGTTGATAATGGCGGCCGCATCGATCATGGCACCATGTTTGGCTATGCCGTGCGCGAAGGCCTGATTGATCCGCATAAATCTGTGCAGATCGGCATCCGCACCACATTTGCCGGCGAAACCACCATGGGCTTCCGCATCATCTATGCTGATGAAGTGCATGCCTCATCCACCGCCGATCTGGTTTCAATCATCGAGAAAAAAGTCGGCAAACAAAAGACCTATCTCACATTCGACATCGATTGCCTTGATCCATCAGCCGCACCCGGCACTGGCACCCCAATCCCCGGCGGCATGAGTTATCATCAATCCGCATCAATCATCCGTAAGCTGACGAATATCAATTTCGTCGGCATGGACATGGTCGAAGTGTCTCCACCCTATGATC
>JAYVXY010000213.1:0-12474 GCA_043784785.1 Aestuariivirga sp.
ATTGTGTTGGCGGCTTTGCTGTTTGGCCTGCTCTATCAAGGCGGCACCGAACTTTCCTTCGCCATTCCTAAAATCTCGCGTGATATGATTGTGGTGATCCAAGGCTTGGTCATCCTGTTTATGGGCGCGTTGGAACAAACCTTCAGGCCAGCGCTTTCGGCGTTGTTCTTCAAGGCGGAGGACTAGCCCCATGGACTTCTCGCTCGCCCCTGAAATTCTCGCCTCAACCATTCGCATGGCGGTACCTTTGATTTTGGCTTGTCTGGCCGGGCTTTGGTCGGAACGCTCCGGCATTGTTGATATTGGGCTTGAGGGTAAAATGTTGAGTGCGGCTTTTGCGGCAGCAACGGGTGCGGCGGTGTTTCATTCGGCTTGGATCGGTCTGTTTTTCGCGCTGCTGGTTTCGGTTTGCATGGCCCTGATCCATGGTTATGCGGCCATCAATCAGCGCGGCAATCAAGTGGTTTCTGGTGTTGCCATTAACATGCTGGCGGCCGGGCTTTGTGTGGTGTTGGGCAACACCTGGTTCAAAGAAGGCGGGCGCACGCCGGCCCTGGATCCTGAAATGCGCTTTATGCCGATTGATCTACCTGGTGCTGCGGCACTGGCCAACGTGCCGGTTCTCGGAGGGATTGCAAAAATCATTTCCGGCCATTCAATCCTTACCTATTTGGCGCTGGCCTTGGTGCCATTAACTGCTTGGGCCTTGGCCAAAACACGCTTCGGTTTGCGGCTTCGGGCTGTGGGTGAAAACCCCCATGCGGTGGATACGGCGGGCATTTCAGTTGCCAAACTGCGCTATCAAGCGGTGATCATTGCCGGGCTTTTCTGTGGTGTGGCTGGTGCCTATATTTCAACATCGCTTTCAGCCAGCTTTGTGCGCGACATGACGGCAGGGCGCGGCTTTATGGCTTTGGCTGCCTTGATCTTCGCCAATTGGCGGGCTTGGCCTGCGCTTGCGGCCTGTTTGCTGTTTGGCTTTTTGCAGGCGATTGGCAATTTCATGCAGGGTGCACATTTGGGTTCCTTCGAAATCCCCGTGCAGTTTTTCAATGCACTGCCCTATATGATGACGGTGATTTTGCTGGCGGGCTTTATCGGCAAGTCCATTCCGCCCAAAGCTTCGGGCACGCCTTATACAAAGGACAGGTGATGCAAGATTTGATCAATGCGGCCAAGCTTGCGCGCGCCACAGCCCATGCGCCTTATTCAAAATTCTATGTTGGTGCGGCAATGCGCGATGAAATGGGCCGCGTATTTGGTGGCTGTAACATTGAGAACGCGGCCTACCCGCAGGGTTGGTGCGCTGAGCCCTCCGCCATTGCGGCACTTATCGCAGCAGGCGGAAAACGGGTCACTGAAGTTGCTGTTATGGGCAATGGCGATACATTATGCACGCCCTGTGGCGGTTGCCGCCAAAAGATCCGCGAGTTTGCCAATGGCGATGTGAAAATCCATTGCTGCACGGAAGATGGAAAACTGATCCGCACATTTACACTGGAGGAATTATTGCCCTTCTCGTTCGGGCCGGAGAATTTGGCATGAGCAACTTGATCGAAAAATTTGCGGGCCGCAAACCGAAGACCGCAATCATCCTAGGCTCAAGCCTTGGGGCTTTTGCTGACTCGGCACAAAATGCCTTGCGCATTCCTTATCGTGATCTCGAAGGTTTTCCAGTTCCTAAAATTTCCGGCCATGCAGGTGAGCTTGTGCTAGGCCAAGTGGGTGGCAAGGAGATTGCGGTTCTGGCGGGCCGTGCCCATGCTTATGAAAGCGGCAATGCGGCGGTGATGCGGCCTGCGATTGAAGCCTTGAAAAATGCTGGCATTGAAAACCTCATTCTCACCAATGCCGCAGGTTCGCTTGATCCCGCGATGCGGCCCGGCTCCATCATGCTGATTGAAGATCACATCAACCAATCCGGCATGAACCCATTGATTGGGCAACATGGCGATGAAAATTTTGTGCCCATGACCAATGCCTATGATCCAGGTCTTCGGGCGAAAATCATTGCGGCTGCGGAAGCTGAAAAGCTGGCGCTGCACAGAGGCGTTTATGTTTGGTATTCCGGCCCCTCGTTTGAAACCCCAGCCGAGATCAAAATGTTTCGCCTGATTGGCGGCACGGCTGTTGGCATGTCGACTGCTCCTGAAACAATCTTGGCGCGGCGCTTTGGGTTGAAGGTGGCAGGGCTATCCGTCATCACCAATCTGGCGGCGGGCATTGAAGGCGCATCGCCCAGCCATGCCGAAACCAAGTCCGAAGGGGCAAAAGCCTCAGCGCGAATGGGCCAATTGCTCACGCGGTTTTTTGGCGATCTATAAATGCTGCCGCAGGAAATCATCCGCAAAAAGCGCGATGGCGCGCCACTCACGCGCGATGAAGTCCGCGAATTCATCAGTGGACTGACGAATAACACGATCTCGGAAGGCCAGGTGGCGGCCTTTGCCATGGCGGTGTTTTTTAAAGGCATGAGTGCTGAAGAAGCCGTGGGGCTTACTTTAGCCATGCGCGATTCCGGCACGGTGCTGACATGGGATATGCCGGGGCCGGTGGTGGATAAGCATTCCACGGGGGGCATTGGTGACAATGTCTCGCTGATGCTTGCCCCCATGCTGGCGGCGTGCGGTTGTTTTGTGCCGATGATTTCAGGCCGCGGTTTGGGTCACACAGGTGGCACACTTGATAAGCTCGATTCCATTCCGGGCTATACAACACAGCCTGATCTCGCCCTGTTTCGGAAGGTTGCGCGCGAGGCGGGCTGCGCCATTATTGGCCAGACGGCTGATCTGGCACCTGCCGATAAGCGGCTCTATGGCATCCGCGATGTGACGGCCACGGTTGAATCCGTGCCGTTGATCACAGCGTCTATCCTATCCAAAAAGTTGGCGGCGGGTTTGCAACATCTGGTGATGGATGTGAAGACAGGCTCTGGCGCATTCATGTCGCGTCATGAAGATGCAGTGATTTTGGCAAAAAGCTTAGTGAGCGTGGCCAATGGCGCTGGTCTCAAAACCACAGCACTGATCACCGATATGGATGAGCCCTTGGCATCGGCGGCAGGCAATGCGTTAGAAGTTGCTCATGCTGTGGAGTTCTTGAAACATCGGCTGATCAGCAAGCGCGTCGAAGCCATCACATTGGCTTTGGGGGCGGAGCTGTTGTTAAGCGCAGGCCTGGTCGCATCACTTGATGACGGCAAAACCAAACTCGCTGCAACAATATCATCAGGCAGCGCCGCCGAACATTTCGCCCGCATGGTTTCATTGTTGGGTGGGCCCAATGATTTCATGGAGCGGCCTGATCATTATATGAAACCCGCCGCCATCATCCGCCCGGTCTATGCCAATGACGAGGGCGCTGTGTGCAAAATCGAAACGCGCCAATTGGGCCTGGCGGTGATCGAGCTGGGTGGCGGGCGCTTGCGGGCTGATGACAAGATTGATCACGCTGTGGGGTTACGCAATATGCTGGGCAAGAATTTTCGTGCCGATATGAACACACCGCTCTGCATGATTCACGCAGCCGATGAGCAGTGCTTTGAACGCGCCGCCAAGATTGTGCGCAGCGCTTACACAATCGGCGATGTGGTGAAGGAAACACCGCCCATCATTGAACGGATCATAGGATGAGCCGCGCTTTTCTTTTCGTTATGGACTCTGTCGGCATTGGCGGTGCACCTGATGCGGCAAAGTTTGGCGATGAAGGTTCATGCACGCTGGGCCACATCTCTGACCATATGAAATTGAAAATTCCAAATCTGGTTTCACTGGGCTTGGCCAAAGCTTTGCAAGCCGCCAGCGGTTCGGCTCACGGGCTTGATGCGAATACGCCGGTCACAGGGGGGTGGGGTTTTGCCACTGAAATCAGCCAAGGCAAGGATACAATCACCGGCCATTGGGAAATGGGTGGTGTGCCTCTGCCATTTGCGTGGGGTTATTTTCCGCAAACTGTTCCGGCTTTTCCGCAAAAGCTGATGGATGAAATTGTCACGCGCGCCAAGCTTCCGGGCTTTCTCAGCATGGCTCATGCGTCAGGCACGCAAGTGATCGAGGAGTTTGGCGAAGAACATATCCGCACCGGCAAGCCCATCATCTATACCAGCGCTGATAGCGTGATCCAGATTGCGGCACATGAAACCCATTTTGGTTTGCAGCGGCTTTATGATGTTTGCAAAATCGCGCGTGACCTGACTTATGACATGAAGATCGGCCGGGTGATTGCGCGGCCCTTTATCGGCGAAACGGCAAAAACTTTCGTTCGCACCGGCAACCGCAAAGATTATGCGGTGACACCGCCCACGCCCAGCTTGCTTGAGGTGTTGAGCAAGGCAGGCCGCGATGTGGTTTCTGTGGGCAAAATTGGCGACATTTATGCCCATGTGGGCACGGGCCGTGAATTGAAGGTTTCAGGCAATCCCACGCTGATGCAAACCACATTGGATGCCATGGATAGTGTGAAAGACGGCGGATTTCTGATGACCAATTTTGTCGATTTCGACACCAACTATGGTCATCGCCGCGATCCACTTGGCTATGGCCGCGAACTTGAATGGTTTGATTCCCAGCTTCCCAAAGTCTTTTCCAAATTGCACGCAGATGACTTGCTGATTATCACTGCTGATCATGGCAATGACCCCACCTGGAAGGGCACTGACCATACACGCGAATGCATTCCAGTTCTTTGCAATCAAAAAGCAATGATCGGCCAGCGCAGCAGCTTTTCCGATATTGGCCAGAGCATCGCCAGTTGGCTGAAAGCGCCGACCTTGGCTGCCGGCCGTTCATTTCTATAGATTTACATTCACCAAGCTGACGCATATTATTGCCAGCACTGCGGGGCATTTCTTGGGGAGTTTCAAATGAAGACGATCATTGGTGCATTTCTGCTCAGTATAGTTTTGGCCGTACCGGCGGGTGCTGTTGATTTTGGCGGCAAATACAAGGTTGATGGCACAAACTTTAATGGCAGCAAATATAGTGGCGTTGCCACAATTACGATCACGTCCGATACCACTTGCAGCATTGAATGGGCCACCGGTGGTGATGCCAACACCCAAGGCATATGCATGCGCAATGATGATGCCTTTGCCGCTGATTATGTAATGGGCAAGGATATTGGCTTGATCATTTATAAAGTCGCACCCGATGGCTCGATGAAAGGCCTGTGGACCATTGCCGGAAATTCCGGCGTGGGCACCGAAACGCTAACCCCAATGAAGTGATTACTCGGTGCGTTTCAGCACCGCCTGCAACACATCTCTCACGCCGATGGCACCCGCAAAGGTGCTGTCGTCATTGAACAGCGCTACCGGAGCCGTCTCGGATTTGTGCATGGCGAGCATGACGGTTTTGAGTGATGTGCCAGGTGTCGCCCAGAAAACTGGTTTGGTTTTTGCGTCCACAGCTTTCTCGGCCTCGGTGCAAGAAACCCAAGTGGCTTTTTCACCATCGCGTTCAACGATTGTAACCTTGTTATCCTTGTCGAGCTTGAACTTGGTGGTTTTGCGCCGATCAAGCCAGATCCAGCCGCCTCTATCTTTGATCAATTCATGCGGCCCGCGCATCACGTTCCAAGCCGTCAAGACGGAGAGCGGATTCACATTGGCGATGAACTCACTCACATAGGCATTGGCAGGGCGCAGCACGATGTCTTCTGGCCTGCCTGATTGCACAATACGGCCACCCTCCATGATGGTAATGGTGTTGCCAATCTTCAAAGCTTCTTCGAGATCATGGCTCACGAAGATGATGGTTTTTTTCAATTTCTTTTGCAGTTGCAAAAGCTCGTCCTGCAATTTGGTGCGGATTAATGGATCAAGGGCGGAGAAAGGTTCATCCATCAACAGAATCGGCGCTTCGGTGGCAAAGGCCCGGGCTAACCCCACACGCTGCTGCATGCCGCCTGATAATTCATGGGCATATTTGCCAGCCCATTGATCTAGCCCCACAAGCTTTAACTGCGCATCCACTTTGGTTTGGCGGGTGGCTTCATCCATGCCTGCCAGTTCCAATCCGAAACCAACATTCTGGGCCACGGTGCGCCATGGCAATAATGCAAATTGCTGGAACACCATGGCCACTTGGCCCTGGCGGATATGGCGCAAGGTGGCTTCATCGCAGGTGACAACATCAACCATCTTGTTGCCATCGCGCACCAGCACATTGCCGCGGGTGACTTTGTTGAGGCCATTCACAGCGCGCAGCAAAGTCGATTTGCCCGAGCCTGAAAGGCCCATCAAAACACTGATCTCGCCTTCTTTGACGGTAAGGCTGGCCCCGGCACAGCCCAGCACCACACCGGTTTTATCGAGAATGGCCGAGCGGCTTTCGCCCTTGTCGAGCATGGCTTGTGCCGTGTTGGTGTCCTTGCCAAACAGAATATCGACGTTTTTGAATTCAACAACAGCAGTCATGATTTGGCTCCTGTGGTCACACGGCACATGCGGTCCAAGATGATGGCCAGTACCACGATGGCGAGGCCCGCCTCAATGCCAAGAGGAATGTTGAGTGAGTTGAGTGCTCGCACCACAGGTGATCCCAAACCATTGGCACCGATCAAAGCGGCGATCACCACCATGGAGAGCGAGAGCATGATGCATTGGGTAAGGCCGGCCATAATGGTGGGTAACGCCGATGGCAATTCCACTTTCCAGAGCAGTTGGCTTTTGGTGGCCCCGAATGCTTCACCCGCTTCGATGAGCGGCCTTGGCACCGATGTGATGCCGAGATGGGTTAAACGAATGGGGGCCGGGGCTGCGAAGATCACCGTGACGATCAGGCCGGGTGCCACACCCAGGCCAAACATGATGATGACCGGGATCAAATAAACGAAGGTTGGCAAGGTTTGCATCAGATCAAGCACAGGCAAAAGAAAGCGGTAAACCCGCGGGTTATGCCCGGCCCAAATGCCGATGGGCACACCGATTGCCATCGAGGCACCAGCGGCTGCAACCACCAGCACGATGGTTTCGGCCATGCCCTTCCACAGGCCTTGATTGAGAATAAACAACAGGCCAAGCGCCACGCCCAGTGCCAGCTTCCATGATTTTTGGAGATAATATGCCAGTAGAGCCGTGGCCAAGATGACCAGCAGGGGCGGAAACCACAACAGAACATAGGTCAACAATTCGAGGAACCAGGTTAGAGCATCAGAAATCGTGTTGAAGAAGCCTTTGAAATTTGTGGTTAGAAACCCGAAAAAGGCTTTGCCCCATGGCCCAATCGGAATTTTGTTGCCGGTGATGAAATCAACCAGAGTTTCCATAAGTCGCCTCCCCTAACCCAATCCCCAAACTAAAAAGCGGGCCAGCTTCACTATCAGCTGACCCGCCTGTCTTTGTCAAACGTCAGTGCCCCAAGGCTTAGAGGCCAAGACCTTTTTTCACAGCATCAAGCGCTGGGCCCTTGCCGTCAAATGTGGTCACATCTTTCAGCCAAGCATCCAAAGCGGTTGGATTGGCCTTAAGCCAAGCAACAGTGGCAACCTTAGGATCAGCGCCCTTATCCAAGATTTGGCCCATCACCAGATTTTCCATATCCATGGTGAATTTGAGGTTGGACATCAGCTTGCCGACATTGGGGCACTCGGCCACATAGCCTTTGCGCACCGTTGTGAACACGGTGGCGCCACCAAAGTTTGGCCCGAACAAATCATCGCCGCCAGTGAGATATTGGATTTTGAAATTTGCATTCATCGGGTGAGGAGCCCAGCCCAAGAATACGATATCTTTCTTGTCGCCAGTCAATTTAGCAACTTGCGCCAACATGCCAGCTTCTGAACTTTCAACCAATTCCCAACCACCGAGATTGAATTTCGGATCCTTGATCATATCGAGAATGTGGCGGTTGCCGTCATTGCCGGGTTCAATGCCATAGAGCTTGCCGCCCAGCTTATCCTTGAACTTGGTGATGTCCTTGAAATCATGGAGGCCAGCGTCGAACAGCTCCTGGTTAACGGCGAGGGTATATTTTGCACCTTCAAGATTTGGGCCAACGGTTTCAACAGAACCATCGGCAGCATAGGCCTTAATGTCTTCGACCATCGAAGGCATCCAGTTGCCCAGAAACACGTCAATATCCTTGCTCTTCATCGAGGCGAAGGTGACGGGAACGGCGAGTTGCTTGATGTCGCCTTTATAGCCCATTTGATCCAGCATTGCGCCGGTCATGGCGGTGATGGCAGTGATGTCGGTCCAGCCCACATCCGACATGCGAACCGTTTGGCAGCTGGCCGCGTCGCTAGCCGAAGCTTGAATGCTCATCGTTAGCAAGCTTGCACCAAAGGCCAAGCCGGCAACTATTTTCTTGAATGAATTGGTCATCGTTATCTCCCTGTCGTGACTGGCTCTGAGTAAACTGCTTATGGCCAGCATCGTCAATGGATTGCAGCAAACTATCGTAAAATTCACAAATGCGTTTCCGGCTATTTAAGGCTGGCAAACGACCTTGTCTCTCCTGTAATGATGCAAACAGTCAACAATTGAGGCAAAAACCATGAAACCTGTAAAATGGGGCATTATCTCCACCGCCGATATTGGCATGAAAAAAGTGACCCCCGGCATGATGAAATCATCCGAATTGCAGGTGGTGGCCATTGCCTCGCGCAATTTGAAGCGCGCCAAAGCGGCAGCAGCAGAATTGGGCATCCTTAAGGCTTATGGTTCATATGAGGAGATGCTGGCTGATCCTGAGATTGAAGCGGTTTATAATCCTCTGCCCAATCATTTGCATGTGCCTTTAACCTTGTTGGCGGCCAAGCACGGCAAGCATGTTCTGTGTGAAAAGCCAATTGCGATCACCGCGAAAGAAGCAATGCAACTGCGCAAGGCACCAAAAAACGTGCTGATCGCCGAAGCCTTTATGGTGCGGCATAATCCACAATGGATCGATGCGCGTGCACGGGTGAAGGCGGGTGAGATTGGTGAGGTTAAAATCATCCAGTGCCTTTTTAGTTATATGAACCGCGACCCCAAGAATGTGCGCAATATGGCAGGCATTGGTGGTGGTGGCATGCTCGACATTGGGTGTTATCCGATCACGGTTGCGCGGTTTATTTTTGGGGCGGAGCCGGTGCGCGTCACATCGACCATCGACCGTGACCCCAAATTCAAAACGGACCGGATCGCTGGTGGCCTTGCTGATTTCGGCAAGGGGCGGCATTTGGCATTTTCGATTTCAACGCAGCTGGCCCCTTATCAGCGTGTCAATATTCTTGGCACCAAGGGCCGTATTGAAATTGAAATTCCGTTCAATGCGCCGCCCGATGCGCCCAACCGCATTTTTGTGCAGGGCATGGACATGAATGTGGGTGAGTGGCATTCCTATCCCGTGTCGGATCAATATCAATTACAAGCCGAAGCCTTTGGCCGCGCCATTCGCGCCAAGAAAAAGACCGCTTGGGGTATTGAAGATGCAATCTGCAATATGAAAATTATTGACGCGCTGTTTAAGGCTGAGAAGAGTAAAAAGTGGGAGAAGGTTTAGAGTCCTCCACCGCTTGCGGGAGAAGACTTAAAACGTCACGTCCGATTATAAGCATCATCGTAACGGATAATATCATCTTCACCGAGATAATCGCCAAACTGCACTTCGATGATTTCAACTTCGCCCTGGTGCAGGTTTTCGAGGCGGTGCTTTGATCCGAATGGAATGTCGATGGACTGGCCGCGCGTCAGGGCCACAATCTTATCATCGACGGTGACGGTCGCTGTACCATTGACCACCGTCCAACGCTCATAGCGGTGCTTATGGCTTTGCAGCGACAAGCGTCCGGTTTCCTTCACAGTGATGCGCTTAACTTTAAATCCCGGCTTTTCGTCCAACACATGAAATGAGCCCCAGGGACGGTCTTCGCTATACATATGGTTTTTTCCCGTTTATTGGTGTCCGAAGCCCATCAAAAATGACTTGCTTTGGGCAATTGACGTTTTAATCCGCTGCCCCTATAAGCCCGCAATCACAAAAGGTGTAGGGCCTTCTTAACACGCTGTTCAAACAGCTGGGATAGAGGGTTTCGGCATCAACATTATTTAATCAGGAATGACTATGGCCAATACATCATCTGCCAAAAAAGCCGCTCGCGGTGCTACGCGCCGTGCGATTGTTAACCAAGCCCGCACCAGCCGCATCCGCAGCATTGTGCGCAAGGTTGAAGAAGCCATCACTGGCGGCAAAAAGAATGAAGCAGAAGCCGCTTTGGCCGTTGCAACGCCTGAAGTGATGCGCGGTGCCCAGAAAGGCATTATGCACAAGAACGCGGCTTCACGTAAAGTTTCGCGCCTCACCTTGCGCGTGCGGGCCATGAAAGCCTGAGAGACTCTCACATCAATTGAATTCCAAAGCCGCCCGGTCTTTCAGGCGGCTTTTTTCTTGTCCGCCCACTGACTTTTTTGAACATTGAATCTTAATTTGAATCAATGCCTTAGAAAAATTGGGGAATTTTCACCTAAATCGACGCACTACAATTCATTGCAATTTCGCGGTTTTTTGTGAGGTCGCTCATATTTTTGACCTCGAAGAGATTTTTCGATTTAGTTTTTTCCCCTTTCGAATCATTGCTTTAATGTTTTCTTCATGATTTCAAAAAGACGGCAAGCAAAAAATGCGACGCTCCGTGTACGGATTTTTTAATGAATCTGTTTGCCTATGCCCGATTGATTTATGTAGCGTGTTTTCAAGTTGGCAATCCAGACATCAGCTCTGGAACAGGTCAACTGGGGTGATCAGTGTTGCAGCGTCTTATTTTGATGATCTTCAACCAATCGGGGGCATAGACAATGATGATGTGTTTAAAAAACACTACATATTGGGGAGTAATAAATTGAGCCACGAACTTTGAACCAAGTTGGTAAGGCGTGAGTTGAAGCCGGTTGCTTCGCTCAATTCAATTCATCTGACATATTAAAACCCGAACTCAATTAGCTTTGCACGAGGCCGTGCAAGGTTGTGAGCGTTGATGTTTGGGATGCATAAGGAAGCGGCTTTCAAATGACGACAATTTTACATGGGCAAACCACGGTCGGGCAAACCACGGTCGGGCAAACCACGGTGGGGCAAAAAATGGTGGCGCAAAAAATGGCGGGGCAAACATCTGCGGCCATTATGGCGAACAGCGCAAATTTGAAAGAACAGTGGCAACGCGTGGCGTCACGCATTCGCGCCGAGTTGGGCGATGACCTTTACACCAGCTGGTTTGCGCGCATGGATGCCGAAGAGCTTCATGATCGGCAATTGACAGTTTCGGTGCCGACCCGGTTTTTGCGCAGCTGGATTGAAAGCCACTATTTGTCCAAGCTGCACAAAATTGCCGCTGCAGAATTTGGCGTGCTTGATGGCATTCTGGTGCGCGTGCGCATTCAAGGCGAAGCATCACGCGCGGCCAGTGCGGCCCTTGCTGAAACGGCGCGCGCTGCTGCCCCTCAACCCGAACGCAACAGTGCGGTTGCCCAACAAATCCAGACATTTTTAACAGCAGAGCGCGGCTCAACGCTGGATGAGAGCCAGACATTTGATAGTTTCATCGTCGGTTCATCGAACCAGCTCGCCCATGCTGCGGCCATGCGCGTGGCCAATGCCGTTACCGGCTCGGCCCTCACGTTCAACCCGCTTTTCATACACTCCTCGGCAGGTCTTGGTAAAACCCATTTGCTCAATGCCATTGCGGCGCGCGTGCGCCAGAACCAGCCAACGCGCAAAGTGTTGATGCTCACGGCGGAGCGTTTCATGTATGGTTTTATCCACGCCATCCGGCAGCGCGATACGCTGGCCTTCAAAGATCAATTCCAATCGGTTGATGTATTGTTGATTGATGATTTTCAGTTTCTGCAAGGCAAAGCCATTCAGCAGGAATTCTGCCATGCGTTTAACTCACTGGTGGATTCAAAGCGCCAGGTCGTGGTGGCGGCTGATGTGCCTCCTGCCCAATTGGATACGATTGACCAGCGCATGCGTTCACGCCTGATGGGTGGGCTTGTGATCGATATTGAAGCGCCAGATTTGGATCAACGCCGCAAGATTGTTGATGTCCGCCATGCGGCCATGGTGAAAGGTGATCCTGCTTCAGCCATTGGTGCTGATGTTCTGGAATTGATTGCCAACCGCATTACCGGCGGCGGCCGCGAGTTGGAAGGCGCTCTCAACCGTGTCATCGCTTACCAACAATTCAACAAATCGCCGATCACGCTTGATCTGGCCTCCATGGTGCTGCGTGATGCGGCTGGAACGGCCGATCTGGGACGCGTTAAAATTGATGACATTCTGAAAGTTGTGGGCCGCCATTATAATGTTGGTCGCACGGATTTGCTCTCCCCACGCCGGGCTCGTGCTGTGGTGGTGCCGCGCCAGATTGGCATGTATTTGGCCAAGAAGCTTACGGCCCGTTCGCTGCCGGAAATTGGCCGCAGATTTGGCGGCCGCGATCATTCCACCGTGCTTCACGCCGTGCGCAAGATTGATGAGCAGATGAAGGCCGATG
>JAYVXY010000214.1:0-33304 GCA_043784785.1 Aestuariivirga sp.
GCCTTCTCCATCAGCCCCACAAATCGCTTGAACAGATAATGGCTGTCCTGCGGGCCGGGCGATGCCTCAGGGTGATGCTGCACAGAAAACACCGGGCGGCCTTCCAGCGCGATGCCGCAGTTTGAACCATCAAACAGGCTCACATGCGTTTCAACAACACCCGCTGGCAGGCTGTCGCGGTCCACCGCAAAGCCGTGGTTCATGGAAACGATTTCAACTTTGTTGGTGGTGTAATCTTTCACGGGATGGTTCGCACCATGATGGCCTTGGTGCATTTTCATGGTTTTGGCGCCCAACGCCAGTGCCAACATTTGGTGCCCTAAGCAAATGCCAAACACCGGCTTGCCGGAATCGACCAGTGCGCGAATTTCCGGCACCGCATATTCGCCCGTGGCAGCAGGATCCCCCGGGCCGTTGGACAAGAATATGCCATCGGGCTTCATCGCCAAAATGTCGGCAGCTTTGGCGAAGGCTGGAACCACAGTCACCTTGCAGCCCGCCGAGGTGAGGCAGCGCAGGATGTTGCGCTTCATGCCATAATCAATCGCCACCACGTTGAACTTGCCTTCACCATGGGTGTATCCGGTTTCCCAGTCCCACAGTTTCTCATCCCAATTCATGCGCTGGGTGAGTGAAACATCCTTAGCCAGATCAAGCCCTTCAAGCCCGCCCCAGGCTTTGGCCATGGCGGTCAATTTCTTGATGTCGAATTTGCCGGATGCCTTATGGGCGATCACGCCATTGGGCATGCCCTTTTCGCGGATCAGATTGGTGAGTTCGCGCGTATCAACTCCCGATAGCCCGATGATGCCGCGCGCCTTCAGCCATTTGTCGAAATGCTTGCGCGAGCGATAATTGGCAGGCTCGGTGATCGGCGCCTTCACGATGCAGCCTTTGACGGCGGCAGAGGCAGCAAGATTGGTTGTTTCACCATCATCATCATTGGTGCCCACATTGCCGATATGGGGGAATGTGAATGTGACGATCTGACTAGCATAGGATGGATCGGTGAGGATTTCTTGATAGCCGGTCATGGCGGTGTTGAAGCATACCTCAGCCACGGCCTCACCCTCGGCACCAAAGCCATAGCCTTCAATCACTGTGCCATCTGCAAGCACTAGAACGGCGGTGATGCGGGCAACGTCCCAATCGCTGAAATGTGGGCGTGTTTTGGCCTTCGTGGCTTGGGGCATTTTCGAGTCTCCGGGATTTGGGCTTCGTTAAGGGCTGGCCAGCCTTGCGTCAAGGTTGCAGCTTCGGCAGAATCCGCCTATCCCCCATGTTTTTGATGAGGTGCCAACATGTCTCTGCGCGAACAAATCACTTCCGATATGAAAGAGGCCATGAAATCGGGCGATAAGCGCCGCACCGCCACTTTGCGCCTGATCAATGCTGCCATTAAAGATAAAGACATCAACAGCCGCACCGATGGTCATGAATCCGCGTTAACCGGTGATTCAGGCATCATGGAGCTGTTCATTAAAATGGTGAAGCAGCGTCAGGATTCGGTTGCTGCTTTCGAACAAGGTGCCAGACCTGAACTCGCCCAAGCCGAGCGCGAAGAAATCGCCATCATCCAGCATTACATGCCCAAGCAAATGAATGATGATGAAGCCAAAGCCGCTGTGGCTTCAATCATTTCAACGCTGGGGGCAACCAGCGTTAAGGATATGGGCAAAGTCATGGCGGAGTTGAAAGCCAAATATGCCGGCCAAATGGACATGGCCAAGGCTGGCGGCATTGTTAAGTCTTTATTGGGTTGAGAACGACGGAAAATTCTTTTTCCGCCGTCTAGTCTATGTGGGTGGCAATTTTATGGAGAACAAAATGATCAAGAAGCTTATGTTAGTCGCTATGACGGCAGCAACGCTCGCTATCGGAACGGGTGCCATGACCAGCAGCGCGGAAGCGCGTGTTGTGGTTTGCAACCATCGCCATCACCGTTGCCATGTGGTCCACCGCTGGCACCCTGTGTGGCATCCTCATCACTGGCGCCATCATCACATGCGGTAATAGAATACAGTTCGCAAATCCGAAGCATCGGTTCCCTCGCGTTTGAAGATCAAACTCGGGGGAATTTTCTGTGGTCGCTGGCAAGCAGCCCTGCCCAACCCAGCATAATTTTTGAAATTAAGATCGACGGAAAATTTCTCCGCACCCGTCTGTTTGTTGTGGGGTGCAAATTCAGGAGATTAAAATGATCCGTAAACTTGTTTTAGCAACTGCAACGGCCGCCGGTCTGGTTGCCGGTTTGACCGCAATGACATCAAGTGCCGAAGCGCATATGTGGCACCGCCACTGGCATGGCCATCATGGGTTTGGCGGGCCAGGATTTGGCGGTCCGGGATTTGGCCTGTTTCTCGGCGTACCCTTTGGTGGTGGTTATGGTTATAGCGACCCCTATTATGATGACCCCGTGTATTACCGACCTTATTGCCATCCACAGCGCATCTGGTTCCATCATCATTGGCACCGGGCCCGGGTCTGTGGCGGACATATCACCCGCATCTGGTAATTTTCCACCAAACGGTGTCTATGTACAAGTGAAGTCATGCATGTTTAGGTTCCTTGTCCTGCGGTCAGTCTGGCCGCAGGGCACCTAGATCGGGGGCCACGATTGGAGGAAACCATGTTGAAAAAAGTATTCTTGGCATTCATTGCAACAATTTTTCTAACGGCTGGTGTTATTGAAATGAGCACGGCGGCACAAGCCAAGCATGGCGGCCACGGACATTGCCATTGGAAAAAGGGCAAACACGGTCATGGACACCGCGTCTGTGGGAGCTAAGAAGTTTCATTAACCGATCAAGATGTGACGACCAACGGAAACGGTGATATAAGTCGTCTAAAGAGCTTGGATGACACTTTGGAGGTTATTATGTTGAAGAAATTTCTGTTGGTGATCTTGGCCAGTACGACATTTGCCGCAACGTCTATTGCAATCACATCCAGCGCCGAAGCGCGAGGACATCGCTTTCGCATGCACCACCACTTTCATACGAACCACCGCAATCATGATAACTGCCACCACTGGAAGATGGTACCCTATCATGGCCGTTTGGTCGGACGTTGGATTTGCGGCACGGGCAATTTCTAATCATTAAATCTCGCGCTGTGGCTTTGGGCCTCAGCGCGAGTTCGGCGGTTTATTTGGCAAGGCATGGCGTTCATGCAAAAAACAAGGGCCACTCCGAAGAGTGGCCCTTACCGTGAGAAGCTTTAAGAGCTTTCACGAATGCGGTGGTCAGAGGGAAGTTGTTCCCGCAGATCCGTTGATCCGCACTGCGATTGCTCCTGTAGCGTTGAACTCACTCGACATGGGATCACCTCCTTTCAGTTGTTGACGACAACTTGAAACTGAACCCTTGCGATTATATTCTCAAGAGGCCAAATAGCGAAAAAACCAATGGAAGCAAAAAATGCAACACGCCGATCTGATCATCACCAACGCCCGCATCATCACCATGAATCCCGCCCAAGCTTTTGCGCAGAGTCTGGCGGTCAGGGGAAACAAGATTGTGGCGATAGGCAGCAATGATGATGTGGCAGGCTTTAAGGCCAAACACACCCGCATGATTGATGCGGCAGGCCAATCGGTGATCCCCGGCATTATCGAAGGCCATGTGCATTTATTTGGCGGCGCGGCAGAGCTGGGCGGGCTAATGGTCAGTCATGTCAAGGGCTTCCACGAATTTCATGAATCAGTTTCTCAACATCGAAAAACCCACCCCAATGAAACAATAATCATTGCCCACGGCATCGCTCATGAGAGCTTGGGAAAAGATGGCCCGATCAATCGCCACTTGCTGGACCGCATCGTTTCTGATGTGCCATTCTACGTCAATTGTTTCGATCACCACACCGCCTGGGCCAACACCAAGGCGCTTGAGGCTGCGGGCATCATGCGTGGGCGAGAGCTTCCCGTGGGTAACGAAATTGTGCTCGATTCTGCAGGCAATGCCACGGGTGAATTAAAAGAACCAGCCGCCTTTATGTTAGTGCAAGCCTTAGGCCCCATTGGCGGCCGCGAGTTTTTAGGCATGAACACGGGTGAAAATCCGGTGCCGCCCGCCACCCCGGCGCAACGCGCCAGTGACCAAGATATTTTGAAGAAGGGCATTGCCTTCGCCAATTCCCTCGGCATCACCACCATGCATAATATGGATGGCAATTGGTATCAGTTGGAATTGCTCAAGAATATATTCGATCGTGGCGAATTGAACGCCCGCATGGAAATTCCGTTCCACCAGAAAAATTATTTCGAAATTTCCCGCGTTGACGAAGCCGCTGACATGCGCGCCCAATATAAGGGCGACATGCTTCATTCTGGCCGCGTGAAGATATTCATGGATGGCGTGATGGAAACGCTAACCGCGCTGATGCTGGAGGATTATCCGGGCCACCCCGGCAACACGGGCGCGCCACTGTTTACAGCCGCTCAATTCAATGAAATCGCCACGCGCATCGATAGGCACAAATTGCAAATCAGTGTGCACGCCATTGGCGATGGCGCAGTGCGCCGCACGCTGGATGGTTATGAAACCGCGCAAAAAGCTAACGGTGTTCGCGACTCGCGCCACCGCATTGAACATATCGAATTGATCGATCCATCTGATATTCCGCGTTTGAAGCAGCTGGGAGTGATAGCCTCACTCCAACCGGTGGCGGGTGTGGGTGTGCCATGGATGCCGAAGGAACCCATTCTTTCGCGCTTGGGTGATAAGTTGCCGCTTTCATATCCTTGGCAAACCATACGCAAAACCGGGGCTGTTGTCGCTTTCTCCAGCGATTGGCCCGTAGCCCCGCTCGATCCATTTTTAGGTCTGCAAGCGGCCATGACCTGTGCGCCGCTCACACCAGCCTGCCCCAACCAAGCACAAAGCCTGATGGACACGATCCACGGGTTTACGGCTGCAGGCGCCATCATGGATTTCACCGAGGATCGCAAGGGCATGCTGAAGCTAGGTTATCTCGCGGATATCGCGGTGCTTGATCATGATTTGGAACGCACACCTGCCGATCAGATGAGCAATGTGAAGCCCGTGATGACGATTTGTGATGGTCGAGTGGTGTTTGAAAGATAATACCTCCCCACCACCGTCATTGTCGCAAATCGGAAAAATTCTCAAAAATTAGCCCAAGGGCCTACTCTATTGCTTGGACAGGGCGACGAGCCGGTTCCATGCCAATAGAAATCCCTTCAGCGAAATATTTGTCCGCACCGGTTGACCTGTGTCACTTGCTGTCATCACCACGCTGGCCTTTTCATTAGCTGCCAAAGTCTTGATCAACTCGTCCGAAAGATTGATTTCAACAATGCAACCAGCAGGCAGGCAGGTCTTGAAGGTGCCACGCATGAGTTCCTTTTCGGCAACCTCAACGGCCAGGCCGTTCGCCAGCAACAGCCCAAAAGGCGCTATGACCGTTACCCTGGTTTTCAAGTCGCCACTGGCCGGAACTATGCCAATAGCCAGAACCCGCTGGTTTGAATCCTTCTGGCGCAATTCCTGCGACATTTCGCAAGATTTGGTTTTTATGTCTTCCTTGGCAACAGTGTGACACTGCACCATCCAGTCATCATAGGTTTCCTGCATGGAAGAGGGCTGCTCATCCTGCGCCTGCACGGCTGTGGCGAATGCCGCTGAAGACAGCCACATTGCAGCCAAAACAGTCTTCGTAAATCGTTGCATGCTCAAATCCAACATTTAATACTCCACATGTGTGCCAGTTTTGCCAGTGAAGGCGGTGTATTGGGCGTCGACCCCGATCTCCATGTCACCATCGGAGAAGATTGCATTTAAATACATTATTACAACTATAAAGAGTAAACTTGCAAGGCGCAACCAAAAGATGCCGCCACAGGGTTGTGGTATGACGCTTGCGTTCTCTATACGTTCTATGCTATGGCCAAGACCATGGCCAAATCACTTTCCAACTTCGTCTGCCAAACCTGCGCGGCTGTCACTCATAAATGGTCGGGCCATTGCGATTCTTGCGATGGCTGGAACACCGTTATTGAAGAACGGCTGGAAGCACCTGCTTCAGGGGCCAAAGGCGCATCCCTTCCCAAAGGTCGCACAGCAAAGCTTTTTGAATTGAAGGGCGAAAGCCCCGCCCCGCCCCGCATCGAAAGCGGAATCGCAGAGCTTGACCGCGCCACAGGCGGCGGCTTTGTACCGGGTTCGGCCGTATTGATTGGTGGCGACCCAGGGATCGGCAAATCCACTTTGCTGCTGCAAGCCTTGGCTGCGCTTGCCCGCAAAGGTGAGCGTGTGATCTATGTGACAGGCGAAGAAGCCATTGCCCAAGTGCGCATGCGCGCCGCGCGTTTAGGCTTGGCTGAAGCGCCAGTTCTGCTTGCCGCTGAAACCAATGTTTCCGACATTATCGCCACTCTGAATGAAGGCCCACCACCATCCGTGGTGGTCATCGATTCGGTGCAAACACTCTGGTCGCCCGTCATTGAAGCCGCACCCGGAACGGTGTCTCAACTCAAAGCGGGCTCCGAAGCCATGGTGCGCTATGCCAAAACCAAGGGCGCTTGCGTGCTGCTCGTTGGCCATGTGACCAAGGATGGCCAGATTGCCGGGCCTAAAGTCATTGAGCATTTGGTTGATACCGTGCTTTATTTTGAAGGTGACCGCGGCCATCAGTTCCGTATCTTGCGTGCCGTCAAAAATCGCTTCGGCCCTACCGATGAAATTGGCGTGTTTGAAATGTCGGATATGGGCCTCAAGGAGGTGACCAATCCGTCGCGGCTTTTCATGGGTGGCTCGGAACATCCGGCCCCCGGTACGGCGGTATTTGCTGGTGTAGAGGGCACGCGTCCGTTGCTTGTTGAAGTGCAAGCCCTCGTCGCCCCTTCGCCCTTGGGAACCCCACGCCGCACCGCTGTTGGCTGGGATACGACAAGGCTCAACATGATTCTTGCGGTTTTGGACGCGCGCGCTGGCGTTTCACTGTCTAACCATGACGTTTATTTGAATGTAGCTGGCGGTTTGCGCCTGAAAGAAACAGCCGTGGATTTGGCCGTGGCGGCAGCCCTGCTATCATCCTTGTCTGACACGGTGATTCCCCATGGCACAGTGTTATTTGGCGAGATTGCGCTCTCTGGAGCCATTCGCGCTGTTGGCCAAACCGAAGCCCGCCTCAAAGAAGCTCAGAAATTGGGCCTGACAGATGCGGTGATCGCCGATCAAGGCGAAAAGCCGATAAAGGGCACAATTGCCACAAAACAAGTGTCTACCGTGGCGGATTTAGTGGCCTGGGTGGCCAGCCGCTCAAAGGGCCTGCGCCGCATCGCTTAATATCCTTGCAGAATAACCTAGAACCTTGGCCCATAGTTTTATATAGAGGGTGGATTGCGAACCGGAACTTCACCATGTCCTTTCAAATTCTAGATTTCGTTCTTTTTGGTATCATGTTCGTGTCAGGCATATTGGCCTTGGCGCGCGGCTTCACCCGCGAGGTGCTATCCTTGGTGGCTTGGGGTGCTGGCGCTGTGGCCGCTTACTTCGCAATCAAGCAGCAAAAACTCCTCGATCTGGTTCTGCCTCATGTCGGCAAACCGATCATCGCCACCATCGTGGTTGGTGCAATTGCCTTTATCCTGGTGCTGATCATTGTGTCAGTGATTGGCGTAAAGATATCAGACCGCGTGGTCGATAGTCGTGTCGGTGCATTTGATCGCACTTTGGGCTTTCTTTATGGATTGGCCCGCGGCCTGGTTCTCGTGGCCATTGCCTATTTGTTTTATGGCTGGCTCACGCCCAGCGAACGTCAAGAAGACTGGGTGCGCAAGGCCCAAACCCTGCCCGTCATCAGCACGGTCGGCAATTTGCTTCTGGGCTTTGTGCCGCCGGACATTGCTGATACGCTTTCAAAAAGCGCGCAGATCAGCAACCCGCAGGGGGCCGTCACCAAGCCTGATGCCGGAACGACCGTAACCCCAGGCCAGGCCAAGGGTCTTGATAATCTCATTCAAGGAACCAATGGTGACGCCAAACCCCAAGAGCCGACTTTCGGCCAGAGTAACACAACGCAATGACCCAAGACTTCGATATTCAGGACTTCGACATTGATGGCGATACGCTTCGCGAAGAGTGCGGTGTTTTTGGCATATTCGGCCACCCCGATGCCGCAGCGCTGACTGCCCTGGGCCTTCACGCTTTGCAGCATCGCGGCCAAGAAGCAGCAGGTATCGTATCTTATGATGGCGATCGTTTCCATTCCGAACGCCGGATGGGGCTGGTGGGTGACCACTTCTCATCAGATAAGATCATCAACCGTTTGAAGGGCAGACAGGCCTTGGGCCATGTGCGCTACTCAACCACTGGCGAAACCATCCTTCGCAATGTGCAGCCGCTCTTTGCCGAATTGGCCGCTGGCGGAATTGCAGTCTGTCACAATGGCAATCTCACTAATGGCCTCACACTGCGCAAAGACTTGATTGCCCAGGGTGCGATCTATCAATCAACATCCGACACTGAAGCGATCCTCCATCTCGTTGCGCGTTCCAAAAAGTCCCGCCTTATTGAACGCTATATTGATGCACTACGCAGCCTTGAAGGGGCCTATGCCCTTGTCTCATTGACCAACAAGAAGTTAATCGGCGCGCGCGACCCCTTGGGCATCCGCCCACTGATATTGGGTGAACTCAATGGCGCATATATTCTGTGTTCGGAAACCGTGGCGCTCGACATCATCGGCGCCAAATTCGTGCGTGAAATTGAAAATGGCGAGGTGGTTGTGATTTCCGAAGACGGGATTGAATCACTGCACCCCTTCCCGCGCCTAAAACCCCGCCCCTGTATTTTTGAATATATCTATTTCTCGAGGCCGGATTCTTTTCTGGGCGGTCGCTCAGTCTATGATGTGCGCAAAGAAACCGGAAGGCAGCTTGCTCTCGAAGCACCTGCCGATGCGGATGTGATCGTGCCAATTCCCGACTCTGGTGTGCCCGCAGCTTTGGGCTATGCCCAAGCGCTTGGTATTCCGTTTGAGCTTGGCATCATCCGTAACCACTATGTGGGTCGCACCTTTATTGAACCAACCCAACACATCCGTTCATTGGGCGTGAAATTGAAACACAACGCCAATCGTGCCGTAGTAGCAGGCAAGCGCATTGTCCTTGTTGATGACTCAGTGGTTCGTGGAACAACATCAATCAAGATCGTGAAGATGATGTATGAAGCCGGTGCGCGCGAAGTGCATATGCGCATCGCCAGCCCACCCATCAAATTCCCTGATTATTATGGCATCGACACGCCGGAACAAAAGTCGCTTCTCGCCGCCAGCCATAGCCTTGAAGAAATGCGCAAATTTATCGGTGTTGATTCTTTGGCGTTTGTTTCAGTCGATGGCATTTATAAAGCTGCGGGCTATGAAGGCCGCGACAACGCCAATCCGCAATTCACCGATCATTGTTTCACCGGCGACTATCCAACGCACCTCACTGATCTGAGTGGCGAAAATCCAAAACAGCAACTCTCACTGTTGGCCGAAGCAGGCTGACATGGCAAAACTGCTTGAAGACAAAGTGGCCCTCGTCACTGGCGCGTCGCGTGGCCTTGGCCGCGCCGTCGCACTCGCTTTGGCGAAAGAAGGCGCTCACATCATTGCCACTGCGCGCACTCAAGGTGGATTGGAAGAACTCGATGACGAAGTCAAAGCCATGGGTTCATCAGCCACACTGGTGCCGATGGACATGCTCGATTTTCCGGCAATTGACCGCCTCGGCGCAGCAATCTTTGAACGCTGGAAACGTTTGGATATCTTAATCGGCAATGCAGGTCTTCTCGGCAAATTAACGCCCGTGCCGCACATCGAACCTAAATCTTGGGATGATGTGATGGGCGTGAATGTTACCGCCAATTATCGCCTAATCCGTTCGACAGATCCTCTGCTGAAAATGGCCCCGCATGGTCGAGCTGTGTTTGTCACATCCGGCGCAGCACATTCGACACCGGCCTATTGGGGCGTCTATTCGGTTTCCAAAGCAGCACTTGAAGCTATGGTGAGAACCTACGCAGCAGAAATGGCCACCACGACGGTACGCGCCAATTGCTTCAGCCCTGGCGCCACCCGCACCAGAATGAGAGCAACTGCAATGCCCGGTGAAGACCCTATGACATTGCCATCAGCCGATGAAGTTGCAGCCCAGATTGTGCCGATGTGCAGGGAGAGTTTCACTGATAATGGCGCAGTCTATAAATATGCGGCCAGCGGCTTGTTTAAGCAGTCGGCTTAATGATCTTTATCGTAAGGGTTCTTGCCGCCGCGCAGCGAGAACCTGATCGGCACGCCTTCAAGCCCGAAATCTTTGCGCAAACCGTTCATCAAATAACGCACATAAGTCTGTGGCAATTTATCAAGCTGATTGCCAAACACGGCAAATGTTGGCGGGCGCGCATTGGCTTGGGTGGCATAACGGATTTTAATGCGGCGTCCCGATGGAGCTGGCGGCGCATTGCGCTGGACAGCGGCCTCCAGCCAGCGATTGATTTTGGAAGTGGAAACGCGAATGTTCCATTTCCGGTCCATCTCAATCACCGCATTCATCATCTTATCAATGCCACGGCCTTGCTTGGCCGATAATGTGACAATAGGCAGGCCTTTAATATCCGGTAAAATATCTTCCATGATGGAGTCGATTTTTTTCATCGCCGCCATCTTGTCTTCAACCAGATCCCATTTGCTCAACGCCAGAACAATGGCGCGGCCCTCGCGCGACACGAGATCACACAGCGTAAGATCCTGCTTTTCGATGCTCATCGAAGCATCAACCAACACGACGACACAGTCGGCATAGCGAATGGCGCGCAGGGCGTCAGTGACCGAAAGCTTTTCCAGCTTTTCCTTCACTTTGCCTTTGCGCCTGATGCCCGCCGTATCCCACAGCTTGATTTCGCGCGTGCCCCATTTCCAATCGCTGGAAATTGCGTCACGGGTTATTCCTGCTTCAGGCCCGGTCAGCATCCGATCTTCGCCGAGCAAAGTATTTACAAGAGTCGATTTGCCGGCATTCGGTTGGCCGATGATAGCAAGCCGCAAGCGCCGCTCTGGCTGGTCTGGCCCTTCATATTCAGGATCGTATTCAGCGGGTACGAATTCTTCATCTTCGTCAGGTGCCGCTTTATTGGCTTCCTCGTCAGCATCAATATAAGGCCTGATCACATCATAAATGTGTTCCATGCCTTCGCCATGCTCACCCGAAATCGGCAGGGGCTGGCCAAAGCCCAAAGAGTAAGCTTCTCCCACACCTTGAGCCACGCGCAAAGTTTCTGATTTATTGGCGAGAACAGTTACTGGCTTGCCCAATTTTCGAATGCGCTCGGCAAATTGCTCATCAATTGGCGTAACACCAGCACGCGCATCAATTACAAAGAAAATATGATCAGATAGTCGTGCGGCTTCTTCCGCCTGCAAACTCATGCGCGCCTCAAGTGTGCCCTTCTTGGCATCATCAAGGCCTGCCGTATCGAATATGCGAAACTCCAAATCACCCAGCTTGCCCAAGCCTTCACGACGGTCGCGCGTCACACCGGGCTGATCATCAACCAGCGCAATCTTCTGGCCCACCAGCCGATTGAACAGAGTTGATTTTCCGACATTAGGCCGCCCAAGGATGGCGATCGTGACGGTCATTGCAAAGTCTTTGGCGCTGGCGGGCAGAGCTTCTTTTTAGGGTCGCAAGATACCACTGGTGCTGCGTCAGGCACTTGCGCCTGAGATTGGTTTTGCCCCGCGACGATTGGATCTTTCGCCGTCATTTGATCAGGCGGGATAACCTCTTCGCGTTGGCCCGGCAAAACCGTATCATTGGTTTGCCCCGTTAATTTTTTCAGACTTGAGCACCCGGCAACAGTTAATGCTGCCATAAGACACACCGCCAAAGTGAAATGCTTCATGTTCGACACCTCACTTTTTTACCAAATTGGGCGTAATTAACTGGATCATGATTTGCGCACGCTGGCGCATCGAGGGCGTTGCCTCTGCATCAGCATAGATTGCATTCATATAGCGATCAGCCATGGCATAATCCTTGACCCGCCAAGCAGCGAGCCCAAATATCTCACGCGCCTCTTGCCGCCAAGTGGCGCCATCTTTATCAAACTTGCCCAGGCGCGGCAAAAGTTGATCGGGGGTTGCAGTATCAACGAGCAGATATCCAGCACGAATACGCGCCATATCAGCCAAAGCTGGATCATTGCCTGAACCCGCCGCAAATGCATCATAGGCCGCAACCGCCTTTTCGGTATCGCCTTTCTTGGCCAGCAAGGCCGCACTTTGCAAAGCCGCAAGTTGGCCAAAGCCAGCATGATTGACCACTGCAAACGCGGCTAAAGCATCATCAGTCTTGCCATCGGCCACCTTTTTGACAGCTGCAAAATAAACTGCCCCAGCATCTTCGGCCTGCTTTTGTTGATAAAAATGCCAACCCTGAAAAGCCGCGACAGCCGCCACCAGCAGCACGCCAACAGCCGTGAAGTACTTGCCATAACGATCCCAAATTTTCTTATATTCGTCTTGGCGAACTTCCTCGTCCACCTCGCGGAATATCGACTCATCCGTGTTAGACACTCAAATGCGCTCCATTTTTATCAGTGTGGGGAAGTAAAGCAGCCAGAGGGTCAAATCAAGGCAATTCAATTGGCAGCCAAAACCGAAAATGCACCAATCAGACCAGAATCCACACGTTCTGCCACCAGGCTTTGCAGCACCCAAAGGCCCACATTATCGGCAACAAAAGCCAATTTGGAAGATGATAGACCGGGAATGATTGCCGTATCCATAAAAGGCGCAGCTTCGATAGCTTGCCCGTCACTTTCAATGAGTCTCCAGACATGACCATGAATATGAACGGGCTGCGGAAAGCTGGTTTTGTTTGAAATATCTAAAACCAGCGTTTCACCCTTTTTGACCTCAAACAGCGGCGGGCCGCCAACGCCGGCTATGCCATTAAAGGCCCAAGCCAACCCTTTTTCCAAAAGCCCGCGCATATCAAGTTGCTTGTCACCCACCTTGGCCGATTGCAGCCCACCTTTAGCACCACCTTCAATCACAATCGGAATATGCCGTGAAGCAGCCAAGTCGCCCAACACGCTGAGCGGGTTGGCAGGCAACGCAAAGTTTTCTGGAACAGCAGCAGGCGCGCTGGTGCCGAACGGTTCCAAATAGGCAATCTCAACAATGCTGTCCAAGACATCAAGTGCTACGACAATTTCATTTTTGACATCCGCCAGCAGAAGGTCCGCCCGCTGGCCGGGGTAAAGCTTAAGTATGCCTTGTGCCAAGGGCTTTGGCGGCACTGGCTGGCCGTCAAGCGCCATAAGCAAAAGATCACCACCACCTGAGAAAGTAATGTTCATGACCCTTGCATTGGCCGCGTTCAATATGCGCAGACGCGCGGGCTTGCTGCGGTCAATCTTGATTTTGGATTTGAAAATGCCATTCGCGGTGAACCAATCACCGATACGTCCTTCACCAATGGCCGTCTCCAAGTCGCCGAATTGCCCTTTGCTTCGACCTTGATCATCAATCATCCAATCATCGAAAATCAATGGCACATCATTGAATCCGGGGCTGAGTGCTGCCACCTCCTCCACAATCAACATGCCATAAAGCCCCATATCACGCTGTTCTGAAGCTTGAGTCATAGGACCAAACCAGAATGTGCCAGCATCAGGCGGGGTGAATGCAAACTCCACTGCATTGGCATCACCGGGCAACACATTCAACGTCATCTGAGTTGATGCGCCGCGCACCCCAAACCAATGCAACCAAAGATCTTGATTGAGGCGATTGATGATACGGCCCTTAAACTCCTGCCCTTGTTTGGCACGAAGCACCGCGATGGGTTGTTCTTTCAAAAACCGCCATACGGCGGTTTTTGGCCCGCTTCGGCTCAAAAGCGGCATCGTCGATTTTTCTGCAGTCAGTATCACAAAACCAGCGGCATCTTGCGCCACTGCAAACTGCGGCATTCCCAAGGCCAGAGAGCAAGCAACAAATTGGCGACGTGAAAATTTCATGATCAGCCTCAAGCGAGGACCATACTAAATCTGAGTCTGTGACCAAATGATGGTGTTTAGAGGCCTTAGACACCGATTCGAAATTGCGGATCAAAACCCAGTTCCACGATTGCCTTGGTGCAATCCAACGTGCCGTCGTCTTCGGCTAAATTGTATATTCCAGTCCGACCATAATAGAGCGCAAGCTTGGCCGCTTGAGCCGCAGCCTCAACATGAAGAGGCGAGGCAAAATTTGGAATATCGAATCCCGTGCCTGCCCCATATAACCGCCCATATCGCAATGCAATTCCGTCAAGTTGAGAGCCTAAGACATGGTCTTCCAAATTCTTAACGCCCCGCGCATTAATGCCTGCTCGGCCCGGCGCTTCGACGTTGAGGGGATGACTTTCGGCAAAAGGCAGAGCGCCCGGCGCATAAGCAAAACCTAAACTCTGCGCCACAAGACGCTTGACCCCAACATCATGACACGCCTTAACAAGATTGCGCGTTCCTTCATCACGCAGCTTGGCATTTTTCAATGTGGCTTCCGGCATTAAATTTGGGTCAAGCCCATCAGGTAAATCTGTAAGCTGATGAAAAACAAATCTTGGCTGAATACGTTCAAGACAACTGACGACCGCTTGAACGTCGAAGACATCAAAAACCACCGGCACAATTCCAAGCTTGGAAAGCTGTTCAGCTTTGCTAGGCGTGCGCGTACTGCCAAAAACCTTCCAGCCATCTTCGATCATCAGGCGCACCAGGCTAAGGCCCACAACACCCGAGGCACCAGCAATCAAAAGAGGTTCGCCTCTATCAAACTGGATGGTCTTTGTTCTGTCTTTCATGGCGGCAAGAATCGAACGCCCCTCCATTAGTCTTTCACATCATAGACATTTTCAGGCGAGGGGAATTGGCGCGAACGTACATCTTCTGCATAGGCTTTGATGGCCCCTTCAATGGCAACCCCCACCTTGCCAAATTCCTTTACGAAACGCGGCACGCGCGGTGAAAGGCCCAACATATCTTCCATCACCAGAATCTGGCCATCGCAGGCAGCAGATGCGCCAATGCCAATCGTTGGGATGGCAATCGACTTGGTAATTTTTGCAGCAAGCGGCTCAGCCACCGCTTCAAGCACCACAGCAAAGGCCCCCGCCTCCGTTACAGCATTGGCATCATCTTCAATCAATTGCCATTGTGCCCGCTCGCGCCCCTGCGCCTTGAAGCCACCAAGAACATTGATTGATTGCGGCGTCAAACCAATATGTGCCATCACCGGAATTCCGCGGTCAGTGAGGAAGTGAATCGTCTCGGCCATGCGCTTGCCACCTTCAAGTTTGATGGCCCCGCATTCCGTTTCTTTGATGACCTTGGCCGCATTGCGAAATGCTTGGGCGGGACTTTCTTCGTAAGACCCAAACGGCATATCAACTACCACCAAAGCATGTTTCGCCCCGCGCGTCACCGCGCGACCATGCATGATCATTAACTCGAGCGGCACCGGCAGCGTCGTTTCAAACCCATGCATCACCATGCCAAGCGAATCGCCTACCAAAAGAAAATCCACATATTTGTCGGCAATGGCCGCCGTGTGGGCATGATAAGAGGTGAGTGAAACAATCGGTTCACCGCCCTTGCGGGCGCGAATATCAGGGGCGGTAATGCGTTTGAGACTGTTGTGTTGTGACATGATGCGATCATAGGCTTTGTAAAGATTGCGGGCAACCTCCCCACCCTCTAATACTTAACCATGGCCACCATCACCCTTCTGGACGATTCAACACGCCCCAAAGCACCGAAACTTGAAGGGGCAACGCCACGCCATCAATTGCCCGGCCGCCAACTGAAAATGATCCACCGCCACCATTTGATGCAAATGGCAGACGTGCGCAAATTGTTGCAGCAGATTGAAGCTGAACAATCAAAGCGCCCAGAATTGGCCGAAAAAATTGCTGGCTTACAAATGCACGATAATATCCGATTGTTCGGCAATCTTTGTGGGCAAGAATGTGAAATGCTGAACTTCCACCACGACGCCGAAAGCCAAATGCTTTTCCCGGTGCTGCACGAGCGCGGCAATGACGGCATCAAGAAAGTTGTCGAACGCTTGATGGCCGAACATAAGATCATTCACCATTATCTAGAGAAATTAGAGTTTCATTCCATCGCCACTTACCAGAACCCAAGCACTGAAAGTTTTAGCGCATTGAAAGAAACATTTGTGGCGCTCGAAAAAATCATCAACTCACATTTCAAGTATGAAGAAACAGAGCTTGAAACGGCAATTGGGTTTTATGGCGTTGAGTTTTGACCGGGTTACGAATCCTGATTTCGTTGCATAAAATATGCAGTAACTGGAATGATTAATGTCAAAGCATAATAGATATAAACGTCAGGCTTGTAGTAGCCGTCAGCGGGATTGAGTAGCTTCACGAGAAACAAATAATCGCAAACTATGGCAATTATAGCCCAAAGAACACCCAGCAAAATGGCATGATGCAGGGTTTGAAAACGTATGAATTTCCAAAGAACCAAATACGTTGCTGCAATACCAATTGGCATAATATACCAGCCGAGCAAGGCTTGCGGCACAAAGGCAAAAAAAGCAAAGCCAAGCAGGTAACCAAAAAGCCAAAGTAGAAATCCAAAACCAATAACATCTCGCAACAGAAATTTGGTCATAGCATGAACCTCACCCCGCAACTTTTACCCCCAACACATAGGGATGGAACACCAGCAGCAGCAGCGCATAAATCACGAGCCCTACAACTACGGCAATTATATCTGACCGGACACGTGGCTCAAAAATTGCCCAATTTCCGCGCAACATGTTGCTTGCAATATCCAACAGCGCAAGAACCAGGAAGGTGACATAGATCAACACTACCGGCGTTTTCCCATTGGCCAGCAAATGCCCAATCGACCAGAGGCAAATGCCAATCGAAAAAGGGTTTTGCAGCCAAAGCTTGATGTAGCCCTTGCCATGAAACGCTGAGATGCAAATGAAGCCCAGGAGCACCAGCAACATGGTAACATGCTTGGCACCCTCCATCGGAACATAGAGAACCTCGCCGTTGCCGCGCGTTTGCCCATAACCCCAAGACATGAGCGCCAGACCAGCTATGGCAACCAGAGAATACAACCCCATAGAGAGTTGCTCGCCCCACCACGCCTTCAGTCGGTTCCGCACAGCAGGCAAAAGCAATGAAAACAAGTGAATGCCGCCGAAAAATAAAATGCCGATATATAGCGTTGTCATGCTGCTGCTCCCAGAAATGCCGATCTTAATCCCTTTCGCAAAAATTAGAAACAACACGTTGGTGCAGTGTACTAAGACTTAATCCCGTGTTAGAACGCGCAACGGTAAGGCCAAATCAGATGCGCAAATTCAATGAGGGGATTTAATATGAAGCCAACACTTATTCTCGTCGGTGCTGATAAGGGTGGCGTGGGCAAGACTACAATTTCCCGCGCATTGCTTGATTATTTCGCGCGCAAAAATGTGCTGACCCGCGCTTTTGACACGGAAAATCCTCGCGGCTCATTGCGCCGCTTTTATCCGACCATCGCGGAAGTGATTGATCTGGGTAATGTAGCCCATCAAATGAAGGTGTTGGACACGATGGAGTCAGCCAATGTGCCTGTCACCGTTGTCGATCTGAAAGCAGGTAACCTGTCTTATGCGCTTGATCTGTTTGAGCGCATCGGCGTTTTGGAAGCCGCGCGTAATGGCGTGTTTAACATGGGATTGATGCATGTTGTGGGGCCATCCATCGCGTCGCTTGACGAAATTGGTGAGATTGCCAAATATCTGCAGGGCGTTTCTTACGTTGTGGCACGTAACTCAATCAACGAAACCAATTTCTTTGAATGGGATGAAGCCACGCACCGCAAATATTTCTCGGCGATCCCCAAGGCTCAGGAAATCAACGTCCCCAAGCTGAACGAAATGGCTTATGAGCAAGTGGACGTAGCGGGTGTGACGTTCAAAGACTTCATTGAGAATAAATCTGCTGATGGCAACCCTGGCAAATTCTCGTTCGTGTTGCGCGGCTATGTCCGCAAATGGTGCTCGGAAATTGACGCCGAATTTGGTCATGTGCAAATGTTGAGCGAAATCATTTCCGGCGGCCGCGCGCCCAACCACAATTAAACGGGTCTAATCTCCGTGGCCAACACACCCACGGTCTATATCACTGCATCAGACCAGCACCGCAATGGCAAGACTTTGCTGGCGCGGCTGCTGGCTGATTACTTGCTGCTCGACGGGCGCGACCCCTTCATGATCGATACAGACGCACCCGATGGCCCGCTTCGCTCATTTTTTCCTGGCCGGACGGCACTGGCAGATTTTGCGCTTATGCAGGGCCAAATGAAATTGTTTGACACCATCCTAGCCTCTCCAGGGCGCGATTATGTCGTGGATTTACCGGCCCGCCACACGGAAGGTTTCTTCAAAGCAGTTGAGGAACTGGATTTTTTTGCCGAAACGAGAAAGGCTGGCTTCCGCATTATCGTATTTTATGTGGTCGATCGCAGTGCTGCATCTTTGAAGGCCGCCAAAGCATTTCAAAAGTTCCCGAATATTGATTTGTTCGTGCCTGTTGAAAACCAACATGTCGGAAGTCTGTGGCCTAAAAGCGAAGGGGATCTCGTCATCCCTGCCCTGCCCCAGGCTTTGGCGATTGCCATCAGTGATAGGCGCTTCTCTTTGCGCAACTTTGTCTTGGGCGATATGCAACAATTGCCTGAGCAATATCAACCGATCCTGAGCCAATTTCTATTTGAAGTTCTCAACAATTTTGGCAATCTTGAACCATTGGTCTCCTTGCAAAATCTGAAGACCTAGATACGGGCTAATATAGATTTGGGTTGGTTGGTTCTCAAAAACTTAACTTGCTTTGGCTCGATCAATTTCCGCGCGCGGGGCATTGCCTGCAATAAGCTCCTGCGCCTGCGCAATCCATTCATCACGCATGGCACGGCCGTGTAAACCGAGTTTTTCGTCAAGCGCTTCAATTTCTTCAACCGACATACCCGCGATCTGGTGCAAATTTCCGATGCCTTCTTCCGCCAACATCTCAGCAATCTTGGGGCCAATGCCGCCAATCAGGGAAACATCCTCGACATGAGGCGAGACTTCACGGCTTTCTAACTCATCTGTGTGCACCATAACTGCTTCCGGCGGCATTGTGTCATTGGTTTTGATTTCGAGTTGAGCCAAAGCCCATTGCCAATGAATCTCGGCGCGTCCATCAGGCCGCCCTTCATCTTCCCAAATCTGGTAGGCAACAGCGCGAATCTGATCTTCAGTGGGTTGATGGTGAAACAACATGCCCTGATCTCCGATTATGAGTGATGATGAGGCTCAACATATCGAAAATTTGTAACGCCCCAGCGACAATATTGCGCGCGTCAGCGAATGAGTCATAAAATGTACAACTGATAAAACAAAGGGCCCAGTTCTCACTGGGCCCTCGTTGCAGATTACCGGAATATCGTTTCTTAGAACATATATTTGTAACCAACGGCGATATTGTACTTATCTTCAACAAGGCCCTTACCATCACCCTTGTCTTTCCAGCCATTGGCAACGCTCAGATAGACAGCATTGTTATCGTCGATTTTATAGGTAACGCCCGTGGCAATCTTTGGTGTAATCCAGGTGTAATCAAAGGCATTGCGATAACGCGCATTGAACACGTTCCATGTCCAATGAGAATCAATTTTCAAATCACCTGCCAAGCTGGCAGCGTAATAGCCATCAGCGCTGAAGTTATTGGCTGGATTGATCTTTGGCTGGTCACCAAAACCATAGCCCAACAATACACCAGGTGTGAGCGTGAACGCATCCATCTTCAACTTATAGGCCACGCTGGCTTCAATTTGATCAACCGAGCTGCTTGTACCAACGCCGCCCTCTTGAGCGCGTTGCGTAAATTGAAAAGCACCGCCAATAACAAAGTTATTGTCGAAAGTGTGCGACAAAGCGGCCTTGTAATAGGTATCCGCCAAATCCCCTGCCGCATGCTTAGAACTGGCTGCACCAAAAAACTCTGGGCTCGCTTCAATTGACAATGTATTCATTGGCTTTGGCGCAGGTGCAGCATCCGCTGCATAAGCCGAATGGGCCGCAATCAAAGCAACACCACCAACCAGTCCCCCTAAAATTTTATTCATCAACATAGATCTCTCCTGCTTTATTTTTATGGCGAATGCCCCGAAATTCGATCTGTCCGCTATATTCGTACAAATATAGCGAGTCAAGACTCCATGTCTTAGGACTGCCCTTCGATTGGCTTTCGAGTTTTAAGGTTGTATGACGGTTGGGTGACAGGAGGTGTTTTCAAACAGCACTGTTGTAGAAAAGTCACTTCTAAATCGATTCAAACTGCATATATCGGTGCGGCTAAAGCGATAAAACGACCATTGGCCGTGTCATAGGATGACAGACGAAGCAAATGCCTCACAAAGCTTTGTGTGACGCTGTGACGCAAAGAACAGAACACACCGATATTATACCGAACTCCCCATTTCTACGTTCGACTGACATCGACTATTGACCAACACACCGCCCATTCTTGTCCATAAACTGCCCTGCCGGGCAACCACTTTGGTTAAACTTGCCACCAATGTTTTGCCCAGCGCCAGCATTTGGCGGGGGGATCAGCTGCCGCAAAATTGGATTCAAGTTTGGGATGCGTACACCGGGTTGATCTAGTGTTGGATCAAGCCCGTCTTGGCCATAATTAATCGGCACACAGCGTTTTGTGCGCCGATTAAGCTCAAATCCATCGGGGCAGCCTTGTGGCACCAACCTAACAATCGGTGCACAAATGCCATCGACGTTCAACCGCGTGCCTTTTCTGCAAGTCGGTTGGATGTGCACTGGAACACAATTGCCATTGGCATCGCTGATCGTGCCAGGCAGACAATTGGGCTGTTGATGCACAGGCACACAGCGGCCATTGGCATCCCTAATCATCCCAGCCAAACAATTGGGTTGATGACTAGACTCGCATCTCAGGGTTTGCGGATTATAGACCGTACCTTTCGGGCAATTGTTGATCACCGGCGGAATTCGTTCACAGTTTCCGCCCTGTATATTAAACGTCTGGCCTTGCGGGCAGTTCTGTGGAGGCGGAATGCAACGACCATTATCATCGCGCGTTAAACCTTCCTGACAAATCGGCACACATTGGCCATGATAATTCTCTGTCCCTTGGCGGCATGGGGGCGGGCTGCATTGGCCACGCAGATTGGTAAAGCTTCCATCTGGGCAACGGGGTGGCACGCAATAGCCATAGGGGTCGCGCAACAATCCTTGTTCGCAAATCGGCAAGCAGCGGCCTTCAACAATTTCATAGCCTTCAAAGCAGCTTGGTGGAGGCGGAATGCAGCGCGTTGGATGGCGAATGTCGCGGTAAGTCCCAACCGGGCAATGCGGCAAGCAAACCCAGCCATAATTCGGCGGCCACAAGCCGGGAGGAATACATTGGCCCGATTCTGGGTCACGGTTGTAACCTTGTGGGCATTCATGCACATAATCGCTCTGGCAAAGCCCGTGCTCGCCCAGAAATGTTCCAGCTGGGCACTGAAATTCGCAACGCCCCGTCTGCGATGAATAGTCCATACCTGAAGGGCAATTGCCGTAATCATTCGGATAACCCGCATCTTGCGAACAATAATCTGGGTTGTTCAAATCGCGGTGAAAACCCATTGGGCATTGCGGCAACGGAACTTGGTCATAACCATCGGGGCAACCAAAATGAACCGGTGGCACGCACAATCCCGGCAACCCTGGATAACGCCAAAAGCCATCCGGACAGGATGGCAGACAATAATCATCATAAAGCGTTTGACCAAATGGGCAAACCGGCCGAACCTCCGTGCCACCGCCGCAAGTGTTGCAGCCACACGAACTTTGCTGAACCGCGCACTGGTTTTCAGCGGCAACTGCCAGATTGGGAGAAGTGATCGGAGAAAGAGTGAGCGCCAGCCAAGCGGCACAAATGAACAAAACAAGCCGAGCGCCTGCGTATAATCTTGCAATAACTGATGCATGCAGCATGGCTTGAACCCTCCGGACCAAACCCCCAACCGCAAACATAACACAGTTTTAATGCTTCGGAAAGCACCGTTCACTCCCACTCAATCGTGCCCGGTGGCTTGCTGGTCACATCATAGACCACGCGTGAAACGCCCTTCACTTCATTGATGATGCGCGTGGCGGTGCGGCCTAGAAAGTTCATGTCAAACGCATAAAAATCCGCCGTCATGCCATCAACTGAAGTCACCGCGCGCAATGCCAACACGCGGTCATAAGTGCGGCCATCGCCCATCACGCCCACAGTTTGCACGGGCAACAACACCGAAAAGGCCTGCCAGATTTTATCATAGAGGCCCGCTTTGCGAATTTCTTCGATGTAGATCGCATCCGCCTTTTTCAAAATCTCAAGCTTCTCGCGCGTTACCCCACCAGGCAATCGAATAGCCAAGCCAGGGCCAGGGAACGGATGGCGGCCAATAAAATGTGCTGGTAATCCAAGTTCTTGACCTAATCTCCTCACCTCATCCTTGAAGAGTTCACGAAGCGGTTCAACCAGCTTCATGTTCATTCGTTCCGGCAAGCCCCCCACATTATGATGTGACTTGATGGTAACTGATGGCCCGCCCGTGAACGAAACGCTTTCAATGACATCGGGATATAGTGTGCCCTGCGCCAGGAAATCAGCCCCACCAATTTTCTTGGCTTCACGTTCAAATACCTCGATGAAAAGCCGCCCAATGGTCTTGCGCTTTTTCTCAGGATCAATTTCACCTTCTAGCGCGTTGATGAACTCATCACTGGCATCCACATGCACCAGCTTCAAATTGTA
This sequence comes from Aestuariivirga sp., assembly GCA_043784785.1. Lineage (GTDB taxonomy): Bacteria > Pseudomonadota > Alphaproteobacteria > Rhizobiales > Aestuariivirgaceae > Aestuariivirga. The sequence goes on from JAYVXY010000214.1 coordinate 22,895, forward strand.
ATGTTCACGGAACATGGCCACCACATCGGCCGCCTCGTTTTGGCGCATCAGCCCGTGATCAACGAGCACGCAAGTGAGCTGATCTCCCACGGCCTCATGCAACAGCAGTGCAGCAACTGATGAATCAACCCCACCCGAAAGCCCGCACAACACTCGGCCCTTGCCCACTTGCGCGCGAATCTTGGCCACGGCCTCAGCCCGAAACGCCGCCATGCTCCAGCCGCCCTTGCAGCCCACCACATTGAACAGAAAATTACGGATCAGCTTTTCGCCATCCGGCGTGTGCACCACTTCCGGGTGGAACATCAGACCGAAATATTTGCGCGCCTCGTCTTCAATCACCGCAAACGGCGCATTCTCAGAAACGCCTTTCACCGCAAAACCCGGCGGCAATTGTGTAATGCGGTCGCCATGGCTCATCCATACAGTGTGATGGCCGCCCTTGTCCCACACGCCTTCAAACAACGCGGAAGCCGCCTTCACCGAAACTTCAGCGCGGCCAAATTCGCGGTGGTGCCCACTTTCAACTTTTCCACCGAGTTGTTGCGCCAGCAACATCTGCCCATAGCAAATGCCCAGCACTGGCAGGCCTGATTCAAAAATGATTTGTGGCGCACGCGGGCTGCCTTCTTCGGCTGGCGAAGCAGGCCCACCCGATAAAATGACGGCCTTGGGCTTCATGCGTTTGAATGCATCCGCCGCCAGATGGAATGGGATAACTTCGGAATAAACCCCGGCCTCGCGCACCCGCCGAGCAATCAACTGGGTGAACTGAGATCCAAAATCAACAATAAGAATTCGCTCTTGCATGGCGGGCGATTAAGGCAAAGCCACGGAGTCTGCAAGATCAGAAGAAAATATCCCACAACAACTTGAAATTCAGCCCAATAATCAGCGCGGCAATGAGCCCCGCCAATACCGTCAACCAACGTGGTGAGACCATATCTCCCATCTTGGTTTTGTCCGCCGTAAACATTACGAGCGGCACAATGGCGAAAGGCAACTGGAACGCCAGCACGACTTGGCTGAAGATCAACAGGAAACCCGTTCCGCTTGCGTCATAGTAAATCGTCACGGCAGCAGCCGGGATGATGGCCACCGCCCGCGTGATCAGTCGGCGCATCCACGCAGGCAACCGAATATTGAGAAAACCCTCCATCACAATTTGTCCGGCCAATGTAGCGGTAACTGTTGAGTTCAGCCCACAACATAAAAGCGCAATGGCAAATAACTTGGGCGCCAGCAACGAGCCAACCAATGGCGCCAACATCCGGTGCGCATCACCGATATCAGTCACATCCAAATTGCCCGCTTTGTGAAACGTCGCGGCCGCCAATATCAAGATTGAAGCATTGACCAGCAACGCAAAACACAACGCAAAAGTTGAATCAAAAGTGGCAAAGCGCAGCGCGGACTTTTTCTCCGGCAAACTCGTGCCGTAAGCCCGGGTTTGAACTATGCCCGAATGCAAGTAAAGATTGTGCGGCATCACCGTGGCCCCGATAATGCCAAGGGCGAGATAGAGCATGGCAGGATTGTGCAGAAGTTCGGTGGTGGGCGCAAAGCCGCGAATAACCCCGCCCCAATTCGGATCAGCCAAGGCAATTTGCACCGCAAAGCAAGCAAAGATCACGCCCAACAGCGAGACCACAAAGGCTTCAACCCAGCGAAAGCCAAGGCGCTGCAACAGCAATATGATGAACACGTCAAGTGCTGTAATAATCACCCCGATCTCAAGCGGAATTCCGAACAAAAGATTGAGACCAATCGCCGTTCCCACCACTTCGGCGACATCGGTAGCGATGATGGCGATCTCGGCAAACAGCCACAGGATGATGGCGACAGGTTTGGGAAAGGCATCACGGCAGGCTTGCGCCAGATCACGGCGCGAGGCAATTGCCAAGCGCGCGCAAAGCGCCTGCAAGATAATCGCCATAATGTTCGAAAGCAGCGCCACAAACAAAAGCGCATAACCAAAGCGCGCACCGCCAGCAATTGCCGTCGCCCAATTGCCGGGGTCCATATATCCAACAGAAACCAAAAATCCGGGGCCGACAAAAGCCAAAGCGCGCCGGAAAAAATTACCGTCTTTTAACACCGGCACCGAGCGAAACACATCCATCAGCGAGGCCTCGCCCGAGACTTGTCGCCAGCCTTGCTTGTTCACAAAATCATCCATGGCCAAAAGTTTAGCATAGACTAAACCTTATGCAATAGGCTAAACATCACCCATGAAAGCCAAGCGTTTGCAATCCGCCAAACTCCGCTCCGCTGCATTTAAACGCACGCGGGCCGATCATCAGGTCGAGATTTCAGAAGACTATGTGGAATTGATCGCTGAACTGATCGACGAAAAAGGTGAAGCGCGCGGCACAGATATTGCCCTGCGCTTGGGCGTGGCCAATGCCACTGTCGTCAAAACCCTGAAGCGTTTGCAAGACCAAGGTTTGGTCACGCAGGAACCTTACCGCGCCATATTTCTATCAGTCGAAGGCTGGAAAATGGCCGAAGATGGCAAGCGCAAACATGATATTGTTGAGAAGTTCTTGCTGGCCATCGGCGTACCTGAAGCCACAGCCCGCATCGATTCAGAGGGGATGGAGCATCATGTCAGTGTCGAGACATTAAAAGCCATGGCGCGCTTTTTGATCAGAAAACCGATCAACTAAACCGTCTTCTGAAACACCGCTACAAAAAAACCATCCGTGCCGTGGCGCGCAGGTGTCAGCAACAATGTATTGGCCGAACCATCAGCTGAAAGCGGCGGCTCTCCACCAATTGTGTGCTTCCATTGCTCAGTATAGGGAATGATTTTGAATTGCTTATTGATCGCCAAGAAGGCTTTGACTTGCACGGTATTCTCTTCTGCCAACACCGAGCAAGTAATATAAACCAATCGCCCACCAGCTTTTACCAACGCAGCGCCCTGCTCCAACACATCGCGTTGATCTTGTCGGCGTTGTTCAAGTTGCTTCGGCTGCAAGCGCCATTTCGCATCGGGTTTCCGGCGCCATGCGCCTGATCCTGAACATGGTGCGTCAATTAAAACACAATCGAAGCCGCCCATGTCTTTGAGTTTGGCGCCCTCATCCGCCGCCACAACTTCAATGTTTGTGGCGCCCGAACGATTGATGCGTTCAAAGATCGGCCGCAGACGATGCTTGTCTTGGTCATGAGCAACCAAGCGACCTTTGCCTTTCATCATCGCCGCCAGGGCCAAAGTCTTGCCGCCGGCACCGGCGCAAATATCAATTACATCTTCACCGGGCTGCACGCCGGACAAGAGAGCAGCAACCTGCGAAGCTGCATCCTGCACCTCAAACCAGCCAAGCCCATGAGCCGGTTCAACCTCTACATTCACATTGCGCGTTTCACTGGTTGGCGATTCAATGCGCACACACAAAGGCGAAAGCGGCCCCGCAACTGCTCCATGCTTGGCCAAGGCCTCCAACAATTGCCCCCGACTTGCCTTCAGTGTGTTCACGCGCAAATCAATGGGTGCTCGCATCGAAAGCGCTGCGCCCTCTTCTGCTGCACGATCACCAAAAACTGCAGCCAAAGATGGCTCCAACCACTCGGGATAATCACCACGAATATGGGCTGGCAAATCAGTTCGCACTTCACGTTCAAGCGCCACTTTCTCTTTGGCCGTCAATACACCGGGGCCAAATTGCTCTGTACACAGAGTTTCAATATCACTGGCTGACATATTCCACACATCACGCAACACCCCCAGTGCCAATGCACGTGGCCGCCCATCACCCATGCGAGCCGATGCCGTATTGCGCCGCCGCAACACGTCATAAACCAGCGTGCCGATGGCGTGACGGTCAGTTGAGCCAGCAAAGCGGTGCGCCTTGCCCCAGTCTTTCAGCGCCTCGGAAGAAGGACGATGTTGGGTGAAGATGTCGTTCAAGATTTCGATTGCCGCAGCAACACGGCCAGCCATACGCATAATTTATCCAATCATATAAAAACGAATTACAGATCTCATCCCATGCCCTGATAGTTAGGGGCCTCGCGCGTGATCATCACATCATGGGCGTGGCTTTCGCGTAAGCCCGCATTGGTGATGCGCACAAATTGGGCTTTTGACTGCAACTCCAGAATTGTTCCCGCCCCCACATAACCCATCGCCGCACGAAGCCCGCCAACGAGTTGGTGCAACACGGTGCCAACCGCACCCTTATGAGGAACTTGGCCTTCGATCCCTTCCGGCACCAGTTTCAACCTGTCATTTACATCTTGCTGGAAATATCGATCAGCGGAACCGCGCGCCATGGCCCCAACCGACCCCATGCCGCGATAGGATTTATAGCTACGGCCATTATAAAGGTAAACTTCACCAGGGCTTTCATCCGTGCCTGCCAGCAAAGACCCCATCATTACCACAGATGCCCCAGCAGCAAGCGCCTTGGCCATATCGCCCGAAAGCTTCACACCACCATCAGCAATAACCGGAATGCCAGCTCTCATGCCCTCTTCGGCGCATTCAATAATCGCTGAAAACTGTGGCACACCCACACCAGCGACCACGCGCGTGGTACAGATTGAGCCCGGCCCAATGCCAATTTTAACAGCATCTGCACCCGCACCAATGAGCGCCTTCACTGCTTCCGAGGTCGCCACATTGCCGCCGATGATTTGCACACGGTTCGACAATTTCTTAATTCGTTCGACCTGGTTGATCACATGAATAGAATGACCGTGTGCCGTATCAACCACCAAAACATCAACGCCAGCAGCAATGAGCTGCTCGGCCCGCGCAAAACCATTATCGCCTGTTCCGGTGGCCGCCGCCACGAGCAAGCGCTCCTGTGAATCTTTGGCCGCTAGCGGATGGTCAGCTGCTTTTTCCATGTCATTCACGGTGATCAAGCCAACGCATTTGAAATCATCATCAACGACGATAAGTTTCTCAATGCGGTGCTTGTGCAAAAGCTTCTGCGCCTCCGCCCGGTCAACTCCCGTCTTCACGGTCACCAGATCACGCGTCATCAAAGCCGCAACTTTGGTGTTCAAATCGGTCGTAAACCGCACATCACGGTTGGTGATAATGCCGCAGAGCTTGCCAAATTCATCGACAACGGGAATGCCGGAAATCTTGTGTCGCTGCTTCAGCGCCATCAAATCGCCAATCGTGGCATCAGGGGCAATGGTGATCGGGTTCACCACCATGCCACTTTCAAAGCGCTTCACACGGGCCACATGTTCGGCCTGTTGATCGGGGGTGAGGTTCTTGTGGATCACACCAAGCCCACCCGCTTGGGCCATGGCAATGGCCATCGGCGCTTCAGTCACCGTATCCATTGCGGCCGAAACAATTGGAATGGAAAGAGAAATCTCTTTGGTCAACTGTGTTTTGGTTGAAACATCAACCGGCAAAACCGATGAAGCACCGGGCTTCATCAACACATCATCAAAGGTCAAATATTCAGGAAAAGAGCGTGACATAGGCCAACCTCATTGGAAACAGAAGGATTCGACTGGTTGACGGCTGCCCTTAACACCCGCATGGCGAGGAAAGCAAGGGCTAGCTTTCGGAACCCCTATACCCCATCGCCAGCACAAACAGCTCGGCCGAGTCGTCACGGCTCGCCATAGGTTTGACATGCTTCACCGAAGCAAAGTCCTTCTTGAGTAATTTTAAAATCTCGCCCTCAGTGCCGCCACGCAAAACCTTGGCCAAATACATGCCACCCGGCTTTAAAACTTGCTTGGCAAAATAATAGCCTGCCTCAGCCAGCGCGATGATGTTGATCACATCGGTCTGCCGGTGGCCGGTGGCATGAGCGGCCATGTCGGACAGCACACAATCAGCCTGTTCCCCACCCAACGCCTCGATCAACAAAGCAGGCGCATCATCATCATAAAAATCTTTTTTGAAAATGGTAACGGCGGTGATGGGATCCATGCCATGCATATCAATGGCCACCACGCGGCCCTTGCCTTCTTCGGCCTTCACCCGCTGGGCCGCTACCTGGCTCCAGCCCCCTGGTGCTGCGCCCAAATCCACAATGCGCCCACCAGATTTCAAAAACTTGAATTTATCGTCAATTTCAATCAGCTTGAACGCGGCGCGCGAGCGATAGCCAAGTTTCTTGGCCTCGTGAACATAGGGGTCATTCAATTGGCGTTCGAGCCATATCTTTTGCGACGCCGTTTTGCCCTTGCCAGTTTTAACTCGCACTTTAAGGCTTGTGCCACTTGGCTTTTTGCCCATGCCTGGCCTGCTCATAGGTTTGTTTCCTTCATCCGGTCGGCCGCAATCATTTGCATCAAAATCCCTTCACGCAAACCACGATCTGCCACGCGAATGCGCTTGGCTGGAAACGCATTGCGAATTTCTTCGAGTATTGCACAGCCTGCCAAAACCAGATCGGCGCGCTCGCGCCCGATACAACCATTGGCCATGCGCTCTTCATAACTCATGGCCAAAAGCTGGGCTGTCACCTCGCCTGCGCCTTCATTATCAAGCCAACAACCATCAACTTTGGACCGATCATAATGCCGCAATCCTAAATGAACCCCGGCAATTGTGGTCACTGTGCCTGATGTCCCCAACAAATGGGTTGGCACAGACTGACCACCAGAGATATCTTTCACTTTCGCAACAAATGGAATCATCAATTCTTTAACATGCGCACGCATCGCTGCAAAAGTTTCAGGCGAAACATTGCGTCCACCATCGTGGCGCTCCGATAGTGTCACAACACCAGCAGCGAGCGATATCCAGGCTTTGAGCTCAAATTTTGTACCTTCGCGCTGCATCCACATCACTTCAGTGGAGCCTCCGCCGATATCAAAAATGACGGCACTATCAGCACCTGCATCAATCAAGGGCTCGGCTCCGGATGCCGCCAAGCGCGCTTCGGTTTCACGATCAATGACTTCCAGCTTCAGGCCAGTTTCCGCTTCAACACGCGCAATGAAAGCCGCACCATTGTCTGCCAAGCGACAGGCTTCAGTGGCGATTAGACGACGCTGGCCCACATGGTGCCATTTGAGTTTGTTTGAACACACGCGCAAGGCTTCAATCGTTCTGCACATTGCGTCTTCAGATAACTGGCCAGATCGCCCCACGCCCTCGCCAAGTCTCACAATGCGCGAAAAAGCATCAACCACCGTCAAGCCGGAAGCAGAAGGCCTGGCAATCAAAAGCCGACAATTATTTGTTCCCAAGTCGAGCGCGCCATAGGGCGCAACTGCCTCAGGACCAGATTGTCCACGCCGAGGCTTGTTTGCACCATTACCCGCGCGGCCCTTGGGAGATGCTCTCCCACTACTGGTCGCGTCCACTAAAATTCCTTTTGAACAGGCTTCGGTTCAACAGCGAAAATGCTGAACCCGAAGCGCCATTCCTAAACATTGCGTTAAGACCACAATAACAGGTTCCGCCCTTGCGTAAAGACATTGCAGAAAGGCAATATTTCAGACTCAAAATTAACCAAGAATTGAGGTTCCCCGTTCTAATTCAAGGTTTAGGGCAGGGTAAATATGCGTACGTTTGGTAAGACCTGGTTCAAACAAGGTTCGTTGATCGCCGATTATGGCGAACATTTCGGCCAAGGTGTACGCGCGCATAAAAGCGCAATGGCGCTCGAAGCTTCCAAGGTTGATGCCGAATTGGCGTCAAAGGCCAAGTCTGAATTCATCGCCAATATGAGCCATGAACTGCGCACGCCACTCAACGCCATTATTGGATTTTCGGACATGCTCGCGACCAAAACAGTCACCGGTCCAGAAAAAGTTGTACAATATGCTTCGTATATTCAACAAGCCGCCGAACATTTGCTGGCCTTGATCAACGGCATTCTCGATGTTTCAAAAATTCAAGCCGGAAAACTCAGTGTTGATCTAGAGCCAATAAGCCTCTCATATGTTTTAGAGCCATGCCTGCTTATTACCGACGCAAAAGCCAAAGAAAAAAATGTAACCATAGAAACCCACATTGCCGAAAATCTACCTTTGCTATTGGCTGATCCGCTGCGTCTCAAGCAGATATTGATCAATCTCCTGAGTAATGCCGTGAAATTCACACCTGAATGGGGTCGCATCAGGGTTGATGCCAATTTGCGCGCAGAAGATTCTGTTACCATTAGCGTTACCGACACAGGCCCGGGGATGAGCCCTGACGAAGTGGACACAGCGATGCGCCCATTCGGCCAAGTCGATTCTGGATTCAACAAGCGCCATGAAGGAACTGGGTTGGGCCTGCCAATTGCCTATGCCCTTTCAAAGCTGCATGGCGGCGACCTGCAAATCCATTCGAGCAAAGGGGTTGGCACACGAGTGACGGTTCTCATACCTTTGGCTGCGAGCCCACCCCAAGTCCAAGCTCCAACTTCGATGAAACACTGAAAGGCCACAAGACTAAATGACGACGGCAACTTCACTTTCAATTGATCCAAGAGCGATTCCTAATCGTGCGCTCGCCACTGAACGCATGGGGCGCATCGTTGCTGTCACGGGTGGGCATGCCATCATATTGCTCGATGCAACGGACGGCTTCTTCGACGAGAATGTCAAGGGTGCAGAAATTGGCACTTTAATGAAGGTTGAAACGCCAACCTCAATTACCTTGGCGCTGGTTTCGGCACTTAGCTCTCCAACCCCCACGCACAATTCCTCTGAACAGGAATTACGCATCGTTGAGGTCGAATTTATTGGCGAGCTTCCTAAAGACGAGAATGGTCAACCGAAATCATTTCGCCGCGGTGTTTCCAATTATCCCTCACTGGGCGATTTGGTCTACAAGGCCAACCGAACCGAATTGGCCATGGCCTACGCCTGTGATGCGGAAACTGCGGTTCGCGTCGGCTATATTCAACAAGACCCAACCATTCCGGCCATGATCAAGATCGATGAAATGCTTGGCAAGCATTTCGCCATTTTGGGTACCACAGGCACCGGCAAATCTTGCACCGTGGCGCTGATCTTGCGGCGCATCCTCGAAAAGAATCCCCAAGCCCATATTTTACTTCTCGATGTCCACCGCGAATATGCGCAATCCTTTAAAGGCATGTCGGAAATCATCACGCCGGACAATATGGCATTGCCCTTCTGGCTTCTCAACTTTGACGAAGCTGTCGAAATTTTGATCGGCCAACAAAACAATCGTGATGCCGATATCGAGGTGTTGCGCGAAATCATACCGATCGCCAAAGCCCGCTATATGGGCAACCAACGCCGCGATAAAAATGGTACGGCGCGCGCACGCGATGCACTGGTTGAAAACAACATCGGCGTGGATACACCAATTCCATACCGCACCTCTGATCTGACTGGTGTACTCGAAGAATATATCGGCAAGTTGGAATTGCGGGGCGAGCTTGCGCCCTACAAGCGCATCAAAGCCCGCATCGAAGCTGTTTCGCGCGACCCACGCTACGCCTTCATGTTCGGCAGCCTTACGGTGCAAGATAATATGGCGCAAGTTCTTGCCCGCCTATTCCGCATTCCGGTAAACGGCAAGCCGATTGCAATTTTGGAACTGGGTGGCCTGCCCTCTGAAATTATCAACGTTGTCGTATCAGTTCTGGCGCGGCTGGCGTTTGATTTTGGCGTTTGGAGTGCGGGCAAAGTGCCCATCACCTTCGTCTGCGAAGAAGCCCATCGTTACGTGCCAAACGACAAATCGACAGGCTTTGAACCCACCAAGCGTGCCATTTCACGCATCGCAAAAGAGGGCCGTAAATATGGCGTTTCCTTATGCATCGTAAGCCAGCGCCCCGCTGAACTTGATCCGACAATACTGTCGCAGTGCAACACCATCTTCTCAATGCGCCTCACCAACGAGCGCGACCAAGACATTCTGCGCGCGGGCATTTCCGATGCCGCCGCAAGTTTGCTTGAATTCATGTCCACTATGGGTGCCGGTGAAGCGATCACCTTTGGTGAAGGCGTAGCCCTGCCCACCCGTGTCAAGTTTGATCTGCTGCCCGCCAATGAATTGCCACGCAGCAACACAGCTTCCTTCACCAAAAATTGGTCTAAGGATTTGCCTGACGACACATTCTTGCATGAGGTTGTGAGTCGCTGGCGCGCCCAAACCTATAATCCAGATAGCGTTGGCTATTCGATTGATGATGCCATGCCCGAAACAGCGCCAATGGGAGCAGGCATTCCGCCAACTCAAGTACCTCAAGCTGCACCAGCCGCGACTCGTCAATCTTTGCGGCGCGAGAGCTACATGGCTCCACAAATCAGGGTGGCCCAGAGCCAATTTGCCACCCCGCCGGCGCAGCCCACCGGTTTTGGCAAAATGGTGCCTTCGGCACCGCCGCCAGCCCAACCTGCGACGGCACAACCGCCAACGCAACAGAGCTTGGCCAGTCTGATCAAACAGTTCCGAACCTAAGTCTTGCGCTACACAGTTCTGGGGGCTATCACACGGCGCTCAAGCCAAGT
>JAYVXY010000215.1:0-3915 GCA_043784785.1 Aestuariivirga sp.
GACGTTTTTGCCGCCAATGTGTTGGCCAAGGCGGCGCTTAACCAGAATATCGTCGTGGCGGTTCAGGCTTTGCGAGTGCAGGGCGAAACTCTGCTGAACAGCGTCACTACCGCCGAGCAAATACCGCCGATTTTGACGCAATTGAAAGCGACGGCACTGGCGCAGGCTCATGCTATGGGGTTGCTATGACCTATGCCGATGCCCGATCACAAATCAAATCCGGTGATGTTTTGGCGTGGCGTGGCAAAAGCCTGCTGGCGCGGCTGATTGAATGGGTGACCGGCGGGGCATATTCGCACGTCGGAATTGCCTACTGGTTGGAAGACCGCCTGATGGTGGTGCAACAGCGTGAGTTTACCGGGCAGGACATGGCGTTTTTGTCTGACAATCTGCCGTTTGACTGGATATCCACCAACATTACGCTAAGCACTGCGGCTAAAGGTGTTATGTTTGAGCAGCTCGAGCATCCCTATTCCTACCTCGATGCTGTTCGCATCGGCCTGGCAATTGCTGCCCGCAAACAAGGACGGATTTGTTCCACCTTTGCCGCGCAGGTGCTTGATGCCTGCGGGTTTGATCTGCCTGACCGCGTCCAAAGCCCATCCAGCCTCGTTGCCGCGCTGCTGAAGCAGGGTGCCGCCTTGCAGAGTTTGCAATCCTAAAACCCGCGCCTTCAAGATTTAAAATTCTCATCATCTACAGGAGTCCTTGATGGATAACGCCCCCGTTTTGCCCGAAGCCCTAGACCTCATTAAAGCGTTTGAACGCTGCAAATTGACGCCCTACCACATGCCCGGCGACGTGCCCACTGTCGGATGGGGGCACACCAGCCGCGCCGGTGAGCCTGCCGTGGTGATGGGGCAGGCCATTAGCCAAGAAGAGGCCGATGCGATTTTTGCCGCTGATGTTGAGCGCTTTGCCGCAGCGCTGCGCAAATTGGTCACTGCGGATTTGCAGCCAAACCAGTTCGGCGCATTGGTTTCGTTGGCCTATAATGATGGGCCTCACCGCATTCCCACCCTGATTAACCGCATCAATCGCGGTGATATTCACGGCGCGGCGGCAGCGTTCCTGCTTTACGTCAATTTTTCCGGAAAGCCTTGCGCCGGGCTTATCCGCCGCCGCAAAGCTGAAAAACTGATGTTTGAGGGGGATATTGCCGGGGCGCTCGCCTTGGCCGGCGCGCATGATGGCGGCCATATGCCTAAGCGCATAGATCCGCCAAAGCCGCCAAAAACCATCACGCAAAGCAAAACTGGCAATGTGGCGGGCAGCATCGGTGCGGGCGCGGCCACCATTGGCACTGTGATTGCCCATACTGATTTCAATGCCACGCTGGCCGCAGGCAAATCGACGCTTGATGCCGCCAATGCGGTCAAAGAGCAGGCAGCTGCAGCGGCAACCAGCGTCGGCTTTGGCGGTGCGCACGCTATTGCCATTGGCCTCTGCCTGCTGATCGTGCTGGGCACGGCATTCATTTGGTATGACCGCTGGAAAAAACTGCATCAGGATTTGGTCTGATGTTCGGTCTTATCGGCTTTCGCGGCTGGCTCTATATCGCCGCATTTACCGCCCTTCTCGCGATCATCGGCCATGAGGCTTTGCGCCTCTATGACGCCGGAAAAAGCGCCGAAGACACCAAAATCAACCATCAAATTGAAAGGTCTACCGATGCGGCTGATCAAGCTGAGCGCTTTGTGCGTGAGTGTTATGCTGGTGGCGGGGTGCCAGACATCCGCGCCAAGCAATGTGACCGGTCTGGAAAGAATCCTCGGTAAAGCCCTGACCGGCACCAAAGGAAAAACCACTGCCGATCAAGAGGCAATTGACATTCGCGATGCGCGTGAACGCGGCGCGGGACTTTGGAAAAACCTCTAGCCCGCGAATTTCTCACTCGTTTTTAAGCGGCAGTTTTGCATTCCGATTGCCGCTTTAAGGAGATGCCGTCGGCTCCTCAACTCCCGTCGGCAAAGCAAGGAAAACCCCCATGTTTGATATTGCAACTGTTGAATCCGTCGTCGCCGATTTTGAAAATGGCGTCAAACATCTCGCAACATTTGTCGAAGCACATATCTCAATGAAAGCGGCGCATGATGCGCTGGAAGGTCTGGTGCACGATGTCAGCACCAAGGCCAATCCTATTGTTGAGCGGCTCAAGGCGGCTGTGGCTGAGTTTAACACGCTGATTGCCTCGGTGGCTGTTCCGGCACCAGCGCCCGCAGCCCCTGTTATTGACCCGGCCACGGGCCAGCCGGTTGTTGGCAGCTGAGGCTGCTGCCTGTTCATATTAAGGGCAGCCAGCACCGGCTGCCCTTTTTTCGATGAAATCTGATTTTAAACTAAAGGTGTCCTGTCAATGGCGGATCACTACGGCATAACCGACGCTGCACTAAAGGCGTTTGACTGGGTTACAACGGAAAACGGCCAAATTATTGCCGCCGGAGCCCTTGGTGGCGTGGTCCGTGCCGCCACTTTGCGCAACACGTGGCGCGAGGCTGCAATCACCGTAGCTGTCGGGCTGGTGTGTGCCAAATATCTCAGCCCGCTACCGGTATTGATTTTAAGCCCGTTTTTTGCCGGACTGAATACGGCTGCGGCCCCGCCGACGTCGATTGCTTTTTTGACAGGATTGCTGGGTGTCGGTCTTGCTGGCTACCTGATCGATTTCTTAAAGATCAAACGAAATGGCGGTGCGCCATGAAAGAAGCAGTGCAATATGCAAATTCACGGCTAAAAAGAACTATGGCCGTTGGTCTAAGTATTTTTATAATTTGGGTGGCCGGTGCTAATCTCGGCCCGCCATTTGAAACACGGTTCTTTCCGGTGGTGCGGGATTTTAGGATTGAGCGCGCCGTGATGAGCGACGACAATCGCAATATGACGATTTGGGTTTCGTTCGTCAAAATGAGACGATGCGCTTTTGTTGATATGACCTGGTACGTCGGCAGGCCGGACGGAGATTTTGAGCGTGTTCCGCTTGAATTTAAAGACTTAAATTCCGGCCCGAATTCGACCCGCCCTCGAGGACGTAATTATGCGGGGCCATGGCTTGTCTGGACCTCGTTTGCTCCGGACATAAAGCAACCCATTGACGATCAATGGCAATTTTCGGTTGTGCGGCATGATTGCGGACTGCCGTGGCTCACCGAAACGGTGCAAGGGCCGTTTAAAGTGCCGGAAATGCGGATTAAGCCCGCAAGTCCTTAGATTCTAGGCCAATAAATGCCTTTGCTGCATCATTTTTCAGGATGAGCTGTCAACCAGTCATCCAAAATGCGACGGATGGCTTCGGGGCGGGACGGTTTATCTGACTGTGTGGCAATAAAGGCATCGAGATTTTTGATTGTTTTCGGATAGATTCTCACGGTTAGAGGAACCGCTTCTGTCCGTGGCCTACCTTTTTCACGTTTTGTATTATTTTTCAACGTTGACAAATTCATTTTACAACGTTATTAAATAAAAATCGGGCAGTCAAGAGAATTGAGCCTCTCAAGACCACCCTAACCCGCAACATGGAGAGACCCATGTCACAAGCTGAAAATACGTATACCACAGCGCTGCCGCGCCGCGCCATATTGTCCGCACTGTGTTTGCCACTTTTAAACAGTCTTGCCAGTGCCGCGCCTCCGCCAGTGTCGGAAAGCCGCGCCTCTTTTGAACACCCAGCCGAATATCTCGCCGCTATGCAGGCCATAGGCTGGCGGGTTTATGCGGCCTACCGCGTCGGTGCGGATGGCTCTGTCGATATGATGGGTGTCTATGAATCGGCAAATCAGGAAATCACCCACGCTCTATGGCAGCAATATCATGCCATCCAGATCCGCATTCCGGTGAACTATGCCCGCGGCGGTTCGCAGCCGGTTTGGCGCAAGCGCGTTGAGGCTTATCTGCACGAACGCGGCCTGAGCGAAAACA
>JAYVXY010000216.1:0-3907 GCA_043784785.1 Aestuariivirga sp.
TGATTTTGGAAATCATCAAAGTTTGCAGCTTGCGCAATGGCGATGGTGGCGCGTTTGCTTTTAGTTTTGGGAACGATCAATTTCCCATTCGGCCCAACCAAAGCAAGAGCAGCTGCTTCGGCAACACTCGGCGTTCCAACTTCTGCTTCTACGATTGTCGAAGGTGACGTAATTCGATGTGTTTCTGCGCGGAGTTGTTCGGCGGTGAAAAAGAAGGTGTTGCCAAACTGCTCAATTGCCGCCTCGTCTTCTTTCAAGTCAATTGAGGCATATTGGAAAATCGATTGCTCAGCGATGTCGTGTTTCGCCAGCGTATCATTGAGCAGCTGCTTTACTTCGGCAGGATCAGCTCCGCGTTCGCAACCGATACCAACTGCCAAAGTATTTGGATGATATACGAGGTGCTTCGGCCCACCGATCTTTCGATAAATTGTAATTTCTTGGGTGACGTCTTCACCACGCAAACGTGCAGCTGCTGCCGCCTTGTGATCTCCCTTGTTTGCAAGGGTTGCGCCAATTGGTTCGTCCATAGAATCCCCAAACACAACGTCACTGGCTGTTGTGATTGCCGCGTGGCCTTTGGTGGCGTCGGCGATTTTTCGGGCAAGATCATTGGCGCCAGCATGACCGCCGACAAGCGGAACAATTGAGGAGCCATCTTCGGCAACTGCGATAACCGGTGCTTCATGTCGTTTGTCTTTGACGCTTTTCGCAATTGAACGGATCAGTATGCCAGAAGCGCAAATGCCAACTACAGGGTGTCTCAGCGAAAATGCACGGGCAATAGCATGCGCCGCTTTTTCAAAGTTCAAATCGCAGCCGTCCAACCCTGCTGGCCCATGAATCAAGCCACCAATTGTGGCTTTGATCTGCTGTGCAGTTGGCAGCGCTGATGGGCCCAGCACAAATATGGAAATCTCTTTCAAACTGTGTTCCTAACAATAATCGTGGTGAAATAAGGCAGGGTATCTCCTGTGATGTTTTCAACTGGCGTAATGCGTTGATCGTCATGCGTGGCGTTTTCGATGGCTGTTGCATTCCCGATGAGATCAAGCGCCGACAAAATATTTTTCACTTTGCCAAAATGGCGGCCCACTTTGATAATCGCGGCGGCGCCACAGGTTCGCAACTCTTCGCGCAATTGTTCAGCATCCAATGTGGCGGGCAAAACTTTCAGCACATCGTTGCGCGCCACCAGCGGCTGGCCGATGGCGGCTGCGGCGGCGGTGATGGAGGTGACGCCGGGGACGACGACTGTTTTATATTTTCCAGCGAGACGTTCAAAAATATACATGAAGCTGCCATAGAAGAAGGGATCGCCTTCACATAGCATCACCACATCTTGGCCTTGATCGAGCGAGGCCGCGATAATCGCAGCACCTTTGTCATAGGCGGTTTCGCCCGGTTCACGCTCAATCCGCATCGGCATATCGATGGCGATTTCGGTGATGCCTTCGACAATGAAGGGCTTGGCAATGTCGCGCGCGGTTGATTGGTTGCCATTGGCGCAAAGATAGGCGATGACTTCGGCGGTTGAGATCAAGCGCCAGGCCTTTACCGTCATCAATTCAGGATCGCCGGGGCCAACGCCTACGCCATATAAGGTTCCGCTCATGGCTTGATCGCTCTCCATTGCACCACGGACATGCGCGGCTTCATGGCGCGGTATGGGCCTACGGCGCTGAGCGTTGCAACATCCATCCGCACCAATTCACCGCCGTGTTTTTCCTGCAAATCATAGAGATGCATTTCGCCTTCAACGGTCACGACATTGGCCACCATGTGGCCGCCGGATTTCAGTTTATCCCATGCGGTTTCAAAAACGCCCGTATTGCCAACGCCACCGCCGATAAACACAGCATCAGGAGCGACCATGCCAGCCAGTGTCTCTGGCGCTCGGCCTGAGACAATTTTGAGCCTTGGTGTTCCAAGTTGATCGGCATTGGCCGCGATCATGTTCAGCCGCTCGGCATCATGTTCAAAAGCAATTGCTTCACAGCCGCGTGTGGAACGCATCCACTCAATGGAAACCGAGCCACAGCCTGCGCCAATGTCCCACAGCAATTGATCGGGAGCAGGGGCCAGCGCTGCGAGTGTTGCGGCGCGCACCTCGCGTTTGGTGAGCTGGCCATCATGGATGAAGGTTTCATCGGGAAGGCCCGCTAATCGCGAGTAAATTCTGGCGCCCGCGCCTGCAACGCAATGAACGGCCAATACGTTGAGCGGCGACCAGTTGAGATTTGGATTGGCGTTTGCAATGAAATTGGTGATGCGTTCTGCTGCACCCCCCATATTTTCCAGAACAGTAATTTTACTTTCACCGAATCCACGCGCATCTAATCGGCGGCAGACCTCTGCGATTGACGTTTCATCCTCGGTGAGGATGATCAACCGCGCATTTGGCTGAATGAAGGTTTCGACATTGGCTGCAGGCCGCCCGTGAATCGTGAAGCAATCACAATCCGGCAATGACCAACCCATGCGCGCTGCTGCAAGCGAGAAAGCCGAGACCTGCGGAATGATGGTCATTTCTTCGAAGGCTATGAACTCCATCAACTTTCGTGTGACACCAAAATTCATGGGATCACCTGTGGCGAGGATCACAGTATTGCGGCCCGCCAGTGGCTTAATGCGCTCGACTACTGCGGAGAAAGGCTGCGGCCATTCGTGGCGTTCGGCTTTGATGTTGGGTAGCAAATTGAAGAGGCGTGTCGAACCGACAATGACATCGGTTGATTTGATTGCAAGTCGGGCGCGATTGGAAAGGCCTTCCCAGCCATCTTCGCCCATGCCAACTATTGTAAGCCATTTATTCATTGGCTATCACTTGTCAAAGCGTTGATGACGGATGAGGCCATGGCAGAGCCGCCTCTGCGGCCTTTGATGGTGGCGAAGGGAATGCTACGCGGATTGGAAATCAATTCGGCTTTGCTTTCAGCCGCTCCCACAAAGCCAACAGGAAAACCCGCGATGCAAGCTGGCTTTGGTGCGCCAGCGTCAAGCATTTCAAGCAGGGCGAACAGGGCTGTTGGGGCATTGCCGATGACCACGATAGCGCCCTCAAGATCAGGCCGCCATAATTCAACGGCTGCGGCCGAGCGTGTGATTGATTTCGCAACGCCGATTTCGCGTGCGCGAGGATCATTCAGTGTACAGATGATTTCCACACCCTTTGGCAATTGCCGTGCAATGATGCCATGGCGCACCATTTCGGCATCAACAAAAATGGGTTTGCCAAGGGCCAAAGCATGTTTGGCTGCATCAGCAAAATCTGGAATAACTACCAGATCATCCACAATCTCCGTCATGCCGCAAGCATGGATGATGCGGGTGGCGATTGCGTGCGCTGATGTTGGCAACTGGCGCAAGTTTGCTTCCTTCGCGATGATTTGGAATGAGCGTGCATAAATCTCACTCGGGTTTTTGATGTAATCAAACATTGCAAAACTCACAAACGACCGTCATTCCCGCGAAAGTGGGAATCCAGCTTATTGAGAATTGAGCTGGTTGCAGAAAAAGCTGGATCCCTGCCTTCGCAGGGGTGACGGTGTGGGGGAGGGCAGTGCCGACGAAATGGAGTGTGAATTGTTGCATCATTTCTTGATCATGCTCTTGGGCCCCAGCGGATGATCCGCATGTGGATAAATCGCGTGGGTGTGGCCGTGGTCATGCGGGTGGTCGTGTGGATGATCATGGGTATGGGCTGGCCTGCTTGTCAGCGTGAAAGGACCTTCGCTTGCTTTGGCATTGAGGCCTTCAACATGATGATGGTGGCTTTCTTGCGCGGCCCCCACTTCGGCTTCAAAGCCCAGCACGGCAGAGCGATATTTGCACATCTGGCAATTCATGGCGATGTCGCCGGTTAAAATTTGTTCGATGCGCTCGACAAAAGTATCAATCACCGCCG
>JAYVXY010000217.1:0-3899 GCA_043784785.1 Aestuariivirga sp.
TTGCGGTGAACATCAAAGCCCGAATTCGAAAATGTCATCTGCCGCATCGGATCAATCCTCTGACACAGATGAATCACATCAATGCAAATTCAGCAAGACATTAAATCAGAGGTTCCCTAGGTTGCATCACCTTCACCCAGAGACAAATTCACGTTCACACTTGGCCAAGACTTAAAGGGTGATTGAAGCTTAGCCTTGCAACCTAAAGCGAGGACTCATCATGGCCACAAAACGCAAATCTAAAGTTGATCCCATCACATTGTCTGTGATCCGCGGCATTCTGGAAACCACCCAGCGCGAGATGACTTTGGCGCTGGAAAAAACGGCGCGCTCATCGGTGTTCAATCTGGCACATGATTATTCAACTGCCTTGTTCAATTCCAAGCCCGAGATGATTTTGCAGGGACAGGATATTCCAATCCATCTGGGCTCGTTGATCCCCGCGATGAAATCCGTCGCCAGGTTTTTCAAAGGCGATATTCATGATGGTGATTTGATTTTGCACAATGACCCTGCTTTCGGCGGCAGCCACGCCATTGACACCTGCATGTATAAGCCTGTGTTTTACAAAGGCGAGCTGGTTTATTGGACCGTGTGCAAAGGCCACTTGACGGATATTGGTGGGCCTGTGCCTGCGGGTTATAACCCCGCCGCCAAAGATATTTATGCTGAATGCCTGCGCATTCCGCCGGTGAAGATCTGGGACAAGGGCAAGCCGCGCAATGATGTGCTGAATATGATTTTCACCAACATGCGCGCGAGGCGAGACCAGGAAGGTGATTTCAATGCGCTGATCGGCGCCTGCCAAGTGGGCGAGCGCAATCTGATCGCTATGCTTGATAAGTATGGCAAGCCCGCCGTTGATGCTTGCATCACTGAACTGCTGGATATGGCCGATCAGCATATGCGCTCTTTGATCGCCTCTGTGCCGGATGGAACTTATTCTGGCACGGCTGTGCTGGAAGATGCGGGCCATGGCTTTGGTGATTTTGATATTACGGCCACAGTGACAATTAAAAAAGACACCTGCCACATCGCCATTAAAAGCCCGCCGCAGATTCCATATTTCATCAATAGCTATGAAGGCAATTCGCATTCCGGGGTTTATCTTGGGCTGATGATGTTTGCCGCTTTGCCACCGCCTTACAATGAGGGGCTTTATCGTTGTGTGTCTCTGGATTTTGGGCCGAAGGGCACGATTTGCAATGCGGCAGAACCCGCACCGCATATGAACTGCACCACAACGCCGATGGAAACTTTGACCGATGCGGTGCGTCTGGCGTTTGAAAAAGCCATGCCATCCAAAGTGGCGGCAAGTTGGGGCCATGCCAATGGTTTGAACATTGCGGGCTGGGACACACGCAGCAATGAAGAATTTGTGACCATGGTTTTGGCCACCATTATTTCCGGCGGCGGGGCAACGCCACAGCAAGATGGCTGGCACGCCGTGGGGCCGGAATGTTGTTTCGGCGCGCTTACTTCCGGCGATGTGGAATTGCTGGAATACTCTTATCCCATCATCATTCACAAATATGGCTTGATGACGGATTCAGGCGGGGCCGGAAAATTCCGTGGCGGTTCGGGCACGGCCTGGGAAGTGGAACCGCTTGATAAAGACTTGCTCTGCATTGGCTTTGGCGAAGGCCGCCGCATTCCAGCCATGGGGGCGGCTGGTGCAGTCTCGCAAATGGTGGATGGTAAAGTGGGCCGCGTTGAATTCAAGCGCCACGGCAAAACCGAAGTGGTGCGCACCAATGTTATGGAAAATATCTCACCTGGCCAAACCATCACGAACATGAATCCCGGCGGTGGTGGCTATGGCAACCCGCATGAACGGCCGATTGAGAAAGTGGTGTGGGACGTGAAGAACGGTCTCGTTTCCATCGAGGGTGCGCGCATGGATTATGGCGTGGTGATGAATGAGGCGCTGCATGTGGATGATGCCGCCACGAAAAAATTGCGGACGGGAGTCTAAGCCATGAAAAGTCAATATCGTTTGGGCATTGATGCTGGCGGCACGTTTACAGATTTTGTGGTGGCTGATCGCAAGCGCGGGAACGTGAAACTGTTCAAAGCCCTGTCCACACCCACGGATCCCACAAAGGCGATCGAGAATGGTTTGAAACTGATTGCTGATGATTTCGGCGTTTCGGCATCTGAGATTGTTTCCAATTGCGATCTTTGCATCAATGGCACCACTGTGGGCCTCAATGCGCTGATCACACACCGCGGTGGTAAAACGGGTCTGATCTGCACGGCAGGCCATGAGGACTCGATTGAAATCCGCAACGGGCATAAGGAAGATGGCTTTCGCTATGATCCCGAATATCCCGCTGCCACCATGCTGGTGCCGCGCTATTTGCGGCGCGGCGTGCGCGAACGCGTGATCTCTGATGGCTCGATCCGCACGCCGATGGAAGAGGCCGACGTGCGCGCCGCTTGTGAATTGTTTTTGAAAGAGGGCGTGGAGACGGTGGCAATTTCTTTCGTGTGGTCCGTGATCAACACGGCCCATGAAATGCGGGCGGCCGCCATTGTGCGCGAGATGATGCCACGCGCCATTCTCACCGTGGGCTGCGAGCTTTACCCACAAATCCGCGAATATACCCGCACGTCGACCGCCGTGGTGAACGCCTATCTCGCTCCGGTAATGCGCAAATATGTGGCCGCGGTGGATGCCTATTTTAAGTCCCTCGGCGCCAAGCAGCCCGTGCGCTATTTCCAATCCAATGGCGGGCTTGCTGTGGGGCAGGTGATGACCGATCGCTCGGTCTATGCTATCAATTCCGGCCCAGCCTCTGCACCGCAAGCAGGGCTCTATGTTTGTGCCCCATTCAAGAAAAAGAATGTGATCACCGTGGATATGGGCGGCACATCTTTTGACATTACGCTCACCAAAGATGGCCAAACCAACCTGAACAAGAACATTGACTTCCTGCGCTATCGCATTGGAGTTCCTATGATTCAGGTCGAAACTCTTGGTGCGGGCGGTGGCTCAATTGGCTGGATCGACAATCATGGCATCCTGCAAGTGGGTCCACAATCGGCAGGTTCTGAACCAGGCCCTGCTTGCTATGGCCAGGGCGGCACAGAGGCCACAACATCTGATGCAAATTTGGTGTTGGGTTATTTGAACCCCTATGGGTTGCTGGGCGGCAAACTGCCGCTGGATGTGGCCAAGGCCACGGCTGCGGTTAAGAAAGTTGCGACGAAACTCGGCATGTCGGTGGAGCGCGCGGCTTACGGCATGTTTACCATCGTCAACAACAATATGGTCAATGGCATCAGGCGCGTGTCAGTAGAACGTGGCTATGACCCGCGTGACTTTGTGTTGGTTGGGGCCGGTGGGGCCACTGCTGCACATATCACAGCGCTGGCTCGCGAGATGGGCATTGAAACCATCATTCTGCCCAAGCTCGCCTCTGGCCTTTGCGCCTTCGGGCAAATTATTTCCGATGTGAAATATAACTATATGGCCACTTCGCCAGCCAAGCTCGACAACGTGGAAGCCTGCAAAAAACTCAATGCGCTTTACGCAAAAGTTGAAGCGCAAGGCATGAAGCATTTGCTGGATGATGGCTTTGCCAAGAAAGACATTGTGATTAAACGCAGCATGGAAATGCGCTATGTGGGCCAGGTGCATGAATGCACGGTGGATATTGGCACGTTTGAGATCAACGAAAAATCCATCAGCAAATTGAAAACCGCCTTCCACAAGCGCCACGAAGAACTTTATACTTATTCAGAGCCTCACAATGCCGTGGAAGTGGTGAACATCGAATCCACCGTCTATGGCAAAATCGAAAAACCAAAATTGCCAAAATACGCCAAGAGCGGCACAGCAGCCAAAGCCCTGAAAGGCTACCGCAAAGCCATCTTCGATGCCTCAGGCAAAGCCA
>JAYVXY010000218.1:0-12362 GCA_043784785.1 Aestuariivirga sp.
GAATAAATTTGCGAATATTTGGGCTACGGCTAGCGCATAAACTCTCCCTTAACCTAAACGAGTCAATATCAACTCCAGTAAGTTTGTATCGGAGTTTGAGTATGCGTATCAGCGTGCCAGTTGGTGCCTTTGAAGTTTCAAAGGCTAAGTTTATCGTTGCCACTTTGGCGGCAGTTTTGTTGACGGGCTGCTCCGATTCGATAGAGCGCTTTTCATCGAACTATGACAATCCTTCGGATTCAGATCCGGTTTACACCGCTTCGGTGCCACAATACAAAAAGGTTGCACCGCGTCCTATCTCGCAAAAATATGCAGCGGCAAATGAAGAAGTGATTGTTCAAAGCCCGATTAAATCTGCTCCAATCGTCAAACCGATTGCGCCTAGCTATGACTATTCGAAGAACTATAAGGCTTACCAACAGCCAAAGCTGGCTTACAATAATGTACCAACCGCGCCGACCTATAATGCGCCGGTTTACAAGCAACCCAGTTTTGCCGCGCCAACCGAAGAAGCTGTTACTGATGAAACGCCAGTGATTGCCAAAAAGCCAATCGTCTACAAACAAGTCGCTACGGCGGCAGCGCCCACAAGCTCGTCCGTGACGGTGGGGCCGGGCATGACGCTCTATGGCATTGCCAAGGCTAATCATCTCTCCGTACAGCAATTGGCTGACGCCAATCATTTATCTACGCCCTATTCAGTCTCTCAGGGTCAAGTGTTGCGTATTCCTGGTGCTCATATGGCTGCTCTGCCTGAGGCGGCTGCGCCCGTTGTTAAGTCCAAATCTGTGTCATTGGCTCAGGAAGAGCAATCAGCTGTTCCTGCCGCCAAACCGATCAAATCTGGTGGTTCTTACACTGTTACAACAGGCGACACGTTGTTTTCGATCGGCCGCAAATATGGGGTTTCGCCCTTTGCTGTCGCTGATTTGAACGGGCTGCCACACAACAAGGCTTTGGCGCTCGGTCAATCATTGAAAATCCCAGGCGGTGCGAGGGCGAATGTTGCTCAAGCGTCACCGGCCAAGGCCGATAGCGAAAATACAAACGGCGTGGTCTCAGATTCAGCTAACGACAAAATTGCCACAGCCGATGGCCCCGCGAAAAAACCTGCATCATTGGCGCTGCCAAAGGATGCAGCACAAGAGCCCATGGCGCAAACCGCCAGCGCTGCTGATCCGGCCCCCGCTCTGACATTGCGTTGGCCGTTGAAGGGCAAGATCATTTCTGCTTTTGGCGCCAAGCCAAATGGCCTGAAGAATGAGGGCATCAACATTGCCGTTCCCGAGGGCACCAATATTCAGGCTGCTGAAGGCGGCGTGGTCGCTTATGCTGGCAATGAATTGAAAGGCTATGGCAATCTTGTTTTGGTGCGCCATGTTGGTGGTTACGTGACGGCCTATGCTCACGCATCGCAACTTCTCGTTAAACGTGGCGACACGGTGAAGCGCGGCGATGTGATTGCTAAAGCTGGCCAGACCGGTGCTGTTCAAAGCCCACAGTTGCACTTTGAAGTGCGCAAGGGGGCCACGGCTCTTGATCCGAACAAGTTCTTGGTCTCGTCAACCGCGTCAAATTAAAAATCAACGCAGTCCCCTGCAAGGGTAGCCTGGGTGTAAAAGCCCGGGTTTCTTGCGCCTAATATTTTCGAAGCAGGCCCACCAATTTGCCCTGCACTCGCACACGATCAGCACCAAATATGCGGGTTTCATAAGCCGGATTTGCTGCTTCAAGAGCAATTGAAACACCTTTGCGCCGCAACCGCTTCAATGTCGCTTCCTCATCATCAACCAGCGCCACAATAATATCGCCATTGATGGCCGTATCGCCTTTGCGAATTACAACAGTGTCGCCATCAAAAATCCCCGCTTCAATCATCGAGTCACCTTTGACTTCGAGTGCGAAATGTTCACCGCCGCCCAGCATTTCTGGCGGCACCATCACATTGCCCGTATGATCTTGAATAGCTGAGATTGGCACACCGGCCGCGATGCGCCCCATCATGGGGATAGAGGCCGCGCGATAGCCGCCATCATTGGCTGCAGATGCAGGCTTGGCCTTGCCCAAAGACCCTTCAATGACATTCGGCGAGAAGCCCGTTTTTTTCACTGACAGGCTAGGGGTATGAGACTCTGGAAGCTTGATCACTTCCAATGCCCGAGCGCGGTTTGGCATACGCTTCAAAAATCCGCGTTCTTCCAAAGCCACGATCAGTCGATGCACGCCTGATTTTGATTGTAAATTCAGCGCCTCTTTCATTTCCTCAAAAGATGGCGGCACACCTTCTTCTTTCAAACGTTCATTGATGAACAACAGAAGTTCAAGCTGTTTGCGGGTGAGCATTTCGAATTTCCTTCATCTCGAAGACTGAATAAGAACAAATCAAAAACATCTATACATGTTCCGTCTGTGTTCTGCAAGTGTATTTGCTATGGACCTTAAAAATCCAGCAAAAGCACCGGAACGAGCGAGTTTTTTTCTGCTGCAGGTGCATGTGGTGGGCGCACAATGAGGCAATCTGCATTGCGCAAAGTGCGTTGCATGGAGGAATCTTGTTTGGTGAAAACGTCAACAATCCGCGTGCCATCGGGCTCAGACTTTAGCGTTGCGCGCATGTAATCCTGCCGTTCATCATTGGCGGGAAGAGGTGTGCCAAGTCGTGCCATAACCGGCTTATCAGCAGGATCCAATCCCATCATTTTCAACAATAGAGGTTTGAGGAATATCCGCGCGCAAACCAAAGCCGACACAGGATTGCCCGGCAGGCCTGTGACACAGAGTTTGCCCTTGGTTCCAAACATGAACGGCTTGCCGGGGCGCAGAGCGATTTTCCAGAAATCGATATTAACGCCGCTGCGTTTCAAAGCCTCTTGCACATAGTCATGATCACCAATTGATGCTCCGCCCGTTGTCACCAGAATATCAGCACCCGTGGCTTTGGCGATCGCAGCGCGTGTGGCTTTCATGCTATCAGCCACGATGCCGAGGTTGATCACATCGGCGCCCCAGGCCGCTGCCATCGCAGCAAGGGCATGGCTGTTTGATGAAACGATCTGATCGGCTCTGGGGCGTTGGCCCGGTAGAACCAGTTCATCGCCTGTGGTGAACAAGACAATGCGTGGCCGCTTTTTAACGGATATGAAGGCGGCGTTAGATGCCGCCATAAGGCCAATATCGCGCGCTGCTACCTGCGTGCCAGCCTCGATCAACACATCGCCTTTTTTGAAATCAAGACCCTGCGGCCGGATATTGCGACCAAGTGCTGGTGCCTCACGAACAAGAATATGCTTGCCATCAAGGCTTACATTTTCCTGGATGACAATTGTGTCGGCTCCGGCTGGAAGTGGTGCTCCGGTTAAAATGCGAATGGCTTGGCTCTTCTTTAAGCGCCCTTTGAATGCGTGGCCTGCTGCTGAAATGCCAATAAGTTCCAATCGCGTTGCAGCGGCTGCCAAGTCTTCATGGCGAATGGCATAACCATCCATCGCGGAGGAAGGAAAGGGCGGTTGATCGCGCTTGGCCACAACATCTTTTGCAAGCACCCGGCCAAGGCTGTCTTCGAGTTTTATGCGTTCAACCCTCAAGGGTTTGCCAGCTGCCAAAACTTTGGCCAATGCTTCATCAACGGGCATCAAGGCCATGAGATCAATCTGCCTTGAACAGGCCAGATTTGCCGCCCGACTTTTCGATGAGGCGCAAATCGGTAATGCGCATGCCGCGATCCGCAGCTTTCAGCATATCGTAAATGGTGAGGCAGGCCACCGAACAGGCCGTCAGCGCTTCCATCTCAACACCGGTTTTGCCTTCAACTTTTACGGTGGCTTCAACATCAATTGTGCTGTCGCCAACTTCGAACTCAATACTTACTTTCGAAATCATAAGCGGATGGCAGAGTGGAATTAGATCAGATGTCTTCTTGGCAGCCATGATTGCGGCAATGCGTGCGGTGGCCAACACGTCGCCTTTTTTTGCCTGTCCGCTTGTGATAATAGCAATCGTCTCCGGCAACATCAGCACCTGAGCGCGCGCCGTAGCGCTGCGACTGGTGACGGCTTTGTTTGACACATCGACCATATGCGCCTGGCCTTTGTCATCGAGATGTGAAAGCTTGCTCATGGCCTTGCCAAAATGTCCCTTGTCGCCTGTGCCACGTCTTCTTGACGCATCAGGCTTTCTCCAATCAGAAAACTGTTCACGCCGACTTTCGCCATGCGCGCCAAATCGGAGGCCAAGAACAGACCGCTTTCACATATTATCATGCGGTCTTTGGGCACGAGTGGAGCAAGCCGCTCGGTTGTCGCAAGCGATGTTTCAAAACTGTGCAAGTCGCGATTGTTGATACCGATCATCGGCGACTTGAGCTTTAGCGCCCGAGCCAACTCGGCTTCATCATGCACTTCAATCAAAACATCCATGCCATAATGAGCCGCCGCATTTTCCAGTTCTGCCGCCTGCCCGTCACCAACCATCGCCATGATGATCAAGATGCAATCGCCACCCCAAGCGCGGGCTTCCGCCACCTGATAGGTGTCGAGCATAAAGTCCTTGCGCAAGGCGGGCAGGGTGCAAGCATCGCGCGCCGCTGTTAGAAATGAAGGTGAGCCCTGAAACGATGGTGCATCCGTCAACACTGAAAGACATGCGGCTCCACCTGCCTCGTAAGCTTCGGCCAAAGCCGGCGGATCAAAATCAGCACGGATCAAACCTTTTGATGGGCTGGCCTTCTTGATCTCGGCAATCAAACCATATTTGCCTTGTTCGGATTTTTTTGCCAGTGCGTAACAAAATCCGCGCGAAGCTGAAGCTTGTTTGGCCGCAGCTTCAACGGTACTCAAAGGGAACCGTTTCTTGGCAACAGTCACCTCATCGCGCTTATATTCAGCAATTTGATCGAGGATCGTGGCCATCAGCTGTTTGAAACCTCAACAAGCCGCGCCAAAGTTTTCTTCGCCGCACCGGATTTGATGGCATTGCGGGCTTGATCTACGCCGGTTTTGATGTCTTGCACTTTGCCTGCCACAAGCAAGGCAGCACCCGCAGTCATGATTGCTGCATCGCTAAACGCGGAAGGATTGCCAGCGAGAACGTCTCTCAATGCTTCTGCATTGTGCGCTGCTTCGCCGCCCTTCAGTTCCTCAAACTTCGAGCGCTTGATGCCGACCTGTTCAGGGGTAAGCTCAAAATTGTGAATTTCGCCATTCTTCAGTTCTGAGATCCATGTTGTCCCCGTCGGCACAATTTCATCCATGCCACCTTCGCCATAGCAAATCCAGCAGGCCTCAGAACCCAAATTCCGCAGAACTTGCGCCAAGGGTTCAACCCAAGCCTTTGAAAAGACGCCGGTAATTTGGCGCTTTGCCCCGGCAGGATTAGACAGGGGGCCGAGCAAATTGAAAATGGTTCTGGTTCCAAGTTCAACGCGCGTTGGGCCCACATGTTTCATCGAAGAATGATGGGCAGGGGCAAACATGAAGCCCACACTGGCTTCATTGATACAAGTCGCAATCTTCTCTGGTGGCAAATCGATCTTAACGCCCAGTGCCATCAAAACATCAGCCGCGCCAGACTTTGAAGACAGCGCCCGATTGCCGTGTTTTGCAACTTTTAACCCGGCTGCGGCGGCGACAATTGCCGCACAGGTCGAAATATTATAGGAACCTGAAGCATCCCCGCCCGTGCCCACAATATCAATGGCATCAGCGGGAGCCACAACACGGGTCATCTTTTCACGCATCAC
Source organism: Aestuariivirga sp. (assembly GCA_043784785.1). Classification (GTDB taxonomy): domain Bacteria; phylum Pseudomonadota; class Alphaproteobacteria; order Rhizobiales; family Aestuariivirgaceae; genus Aestuariivirga. Next base: position 5,738 of record JAYVXY010000218.1, read on the forward strand.
TTCAACTGCTGCTGAAATCTCATCGACGGTTTCGCCGCGCACTCTGAGTGCCATCAGAAAGCCCGCGATCTGGGAAGGCGTGGCATCACCCGACATCATGATGTTGAATGCTTCGCGTGCTTCGCTGCGTGACAACGCTTGACCATTTGCGGCTTTGGCAATGAGGGGTTTCATCTCGGCCATTACTTCGCTCCGGCCAGATCAAGGAAGTTTTTCAATATCTTATGGCCATATTCTGAGGCGATGCTTTCAGGGTGAAACTGCACACCATGCACATTCAGGCTTTTGTGTTGAAGTCCCATGATCAAACCATCGGTTTCGGCAGTTACTTCCAAGCTATCGGGCAAAGTTGCTCTATCGACCACCAGAGAATGATAGCGTGTGGCCGTGAACTGGTTCGGCACATCTTTGAATACGCCATGTGCCTGATGTTCAACCGCCGAGGTTTTGCCATGCATTTGCGATGGCGCACGCACGATATTGCCGCCAAAGGCTTCGCCAATGGCTTGAAGCCCAAGGCACACACCAAAAATTGGAATTTTGCCGCTGGCTTGTTTCACAAGATCAATGATGATCCCAGCATCAACTGGCATGCCGGGGCCAGGAGAAATCACAATGGCCGAAGGCCGTGCCGAGATCACTTGGCCGACACTGATTTTATCATTGCGATGAACAATTGTGTCAGCGCCCAGATCCCCCAGAAAGTGATACAGATTCCAGGTGAAACTATCATAATTGTCAATCAGGATGATCATTGCGCTCTCCCTGCGCGGCCTGCAAAGCGCACGGCTTCTTCAGCAGCACGGAACAGGGCCTTGGCCTTGTTGATGCATTCCTGGTGCTCGTTTTCAGGGATGCTGTCTGCCACGACGCCAGCCCCAGCCTGCACATACATCTTGCCGTCTTTCACAATGGCGGTGCGCAAAACGATGCAGGTGTCCATTTCACCGTCAGCGCCGAAATAGCCAACACAGCCACCATAAATTCCGCGCTTGTTGACTTCCAGATCATCGATAATTTGCATGGCACGCACTTTAGGTGCACCTGAAACCGTGCCTGCCGGAAAGCCCGCAACCATAGCATCAATCACATCAAATTTCGATGCAAGCTTGCCTTCGACATTTGAGACAATGTGCATCACTTGGCTATAGTATTCGAGGATGAATTTGTCAGTGACTTTGATCGAGCCGATTTCAGCAACGCGTCCCACATCATTGCGGCCCAAATCGAGCAACATCAAATGTTCGGCGCGTTCTTTTGGATCAGCTAGAAGTTCTTCGGCCAAAGCCTTGTCTTCGGTGGGCGTTGCCCCACGACGACGGGTTCCGGCAATGGGTCGAATAGAAACTTTGCCATCGCGCACCCGCACTAAAATTTCAGGGCTGGAGCCGACAACGGCGAATTTGTCGAAATTCAGGTAATACAAAAACGGCGATGGATTGACGCGGCGCAATGCGCGATAGAGCGAGAAGGGCGGCAGCGCGAATTCAGTTTCGAACCGTTGCGACAATACCACCTGAAAAATATCACCCGCTGCGATATGTTCCTTGGCGCTCAGAACCATCGAACGATATTGATCGGGTGATGTGTTTGATTTTGCAGCTTCGATTGGTGGCGCATCAAGCTCACGCAGTACCATATCAATTGGTCGGTCCAAAGCATCGACCACTTCTGAAATGCGCTCAACGGCGCGGGCGTAAGCGGTGCGAGCCGTTACGCTTGGATCAAGATAGACGGGCGAGGTTACCGTCACTTCATCGCGCACACTATCGAAAATCGCCATCACGGTGGGGCGAATCATCATGCCATCGGGGAGGCCTAACGTATCGGGATTAGGCTCTGGTAAATCCTCCATCAGGCGCACCATGTCATAGCCCAAATAGCCAAACACGCCGGCAGCCATGGGCGGCAAATCTTCGGCCAGATTGATCCGGCTTTCTTTGAGCAAACTGCGCAAGCTGCTGAGCGGTTCTTCGGTTGCCGAAGTGAAGTGTGCTTCAGGGTCGCCCAAGGCTCTGCGGTTGACGCTGGCTCTCTGCCCCTCGGCTTTCCAGATAATGTCGGGGTTCATGCCGATGATGGAATAGCGCCCGCGCACAGCGCCGCCCTCAACCGACTCGAGCAGAAAGGAATAGCGTGCATTGCGTGAAAGCTTGAGCATGGCTGAAACTGGAGTTTCCAGATCAGCAACCAGTCGCGTTGAGACAACTTGGGAATTGCCTTCCTCATAGGCTTTGGCAAAGGCTTCATATTCAGGATTAACCAGCATGTTCAGCAGAACCTATTGAACCGGTTCTGCGCCGGTGTTTTGACGCCAAAGCGGCTCATTAATTGAAACATTGGCATTTTGCCGTAAGGATTCAATGTAAGTTTGGCCAATATCCTGTGTAAAACCTGAAGCTTGTTCTGCTTGCAGCTTTTTGATGGCATCTGACGTAGACATCATCGAGGGGATTGCATCTTTGATCACTTCCATCACCCGCGCCGATTTGCCATCACCGCCCACTGACCAGGCAAAACCCTTGTCTGGAACTGCAAACAACGCATTGACCGCAGGGCCATCAAAATCAGCTGATGCCTCATTGCGTTTCAAATTGGTTGCAGTACTAACCGTGGCCTTGGCCTCGATCGCCAAACTATCGAGACTTGCGCCCGCCTTGGCTTTCTCAACCAGCTTTTTTGCCTTTCCACCTGCCGCATCACGCAGTTTTGCAGCGATGAAGTTCTTCTTAACTTCATCTTTTACCGTATCGAGGCTTTTGAGAGCAGAGGGGATAACTTCGCGCACTTCATACCAGACATAGCCATCACCCAATGCCAAGGCATCGTTTTCGACGCCGACGTCGCTTGAAAACGCCACCTTCAACACATCCGCCTTTGAGGGAATGTCAACATCCTTGCCGGTCTTGTCTTGGCCTGTCGAACTGATTGCTGGAACTATGATAATAGGAATGCCAGCTTTGGCGGCGATGGCTTCAAACTTCATTTGCTGTGCGCGCGCATCTTCCACTGCCGCATAAATCGATTGGATCTCATCCTTGGCTTTTTCAAGTTGCAAGCGCTTGGTGAGATCGGGCGTTACTTCTTCAAGTGTTGATTGTTTATCAGGTGTCACTTTCACAGCCTTGAGCAAGGCGGTAGCAAGGCTTCCTTCTACTGGTTCACTCACATCACCTTCTTTCAAAGCAAAGGCTGCGTCGGCGATTTTGGCATCAAGGAAATCAGCTTTGACACGATCTTTGAGCAGAATATCGGCCTCTTTTGCGCCAAGCTCAGTGGCGATTTTCATGATGTCTTCACCGCCAGCGATCCGTGCTTTGGCCTTTTTTGCGGCTTCAAGATTTGGGAATGAAAGCTGCAAAATCGTGCGATGTTCAGGTGTAAAATAATCGGCTTTGTAGGTTTCGTATTTGGCTTTGAGTTCTTCAGGTGTCACTAAAAGCTTTGCGGCTATATCGGCCGGATCAACCTTCATAACGGCAATCGAACGATATTCAGGTGCAGTATAAACCGCAGGTGTTGCCGCATATTGCTTCTTCAAATCATCTTCGGTGGGGGAAGCCACATCAGCTTCGGTGGCCGTCACATCAAAATAGCGCGCATCACGGGTTTGACCGCTGAACTGTGCCAGTGCCAAACTGAAAGTTTTAGGCAAAGCCAGATCGGCAGCAGCAACACTGGTGACAGCAGAATGCAATTGTCCTTCGCGTTCACGGGCCACAAAGCCTGCTTCGGTCAAACCGTTTTGTTGTAACAGGCGCCGATAAAGCGTGGCATCAAATTTACCGGCGCTGTCTTGAAATGCCTTGTTGCTGAAAATTGTTTCGGCAATTGAATTATCCGAAACCGCCAGATTCAATTTATCGCGCTGCGCATCAATGGCGACATTGGCAATCAGATTGTCCAAAACCTGCTTATCAATGCCAAGCTTATGTGCATCATCGAGGGTCAGATTTTGGCCCGATTGCTGCGACATGAGTTTCATCGTGCGTTGCAGGGCCGCGGTATATTCTGGTGCCATAATGGTTTTGCCAGCCACATGAACCAAGTCTTTTGGGCCCCAGCCAAACCAGCCGAGGATATTATCAGTAAAGTTTGAAGACACGTCCTTAATGCCCCAAATACTGAAACTCAAAACCAAGAGCGCCATTAAAAGCTTTGCGACCCAGCTTTTGGCCGCATTGCGCATGGATTCGAGCATCTAAAATTCCTTTCAAAGGTGAGGGCAGGGACGAGTTGGGCAAATCGCCCAAATTCATCATAGGTAACCGCGTTTCTTCTCGCAAGTGCGCGGTGTGTTTGCTATGAAGCGCCCCGAACTCAAGAACAAGAGGAAAAAATGGCATTGCAAACAATTCGTCCCATGGTCGCTGGCAACTGGAAAATGAATGGCATAACGGCCAATTTGAAGGAGCCACGGTTGCTGGCTGGGATGTTGCGCGATGTTAAATTGAAATGTGATGTCATGGTTTGCCCGCCCGCCACTTTGATCCGCCGTGTTAAAGCCGTGATGCGGGGCAGCAAAATCAAGGCTGGCGGCCAAGATTGCCATGCCGCAGTTTCAGGCGCGCATACGGGTGATATTTCAGCTGACATGTTGAAAGATGCTGGAGCAACCGCCGTAATTGTTGGCCACAGCGAACGCCGCACTAACCACAAAGAAACCGATGCAATGGTCTTGGCCAAAGCAGCCGCTGCTCATAAGGCGGGATTAAACGCCATTATCTGCGTTGGTGAAACGCTGGATGAGCGTAAAGCTGGCAAAACCTTGGAAGTTCTTACGAGCCAAATCAAGGGATCAGTTCCAGCAGGTTGCACCGCTGCCAATACGGTTATTGCCTATGAGCCGGTTTGGGCGATTGGAACGGGCCTTACACCAACCACTGCCGAAATTGCCGAAGCCCATGCCCATATCCGTGCTGAATTGGCCAAGGCGATGGGCGAGGAAGGTGCTGGAACCCGCATTCTCTATGGCGGTTCCGTAAAACCAACCAATGCTGCTGAATTAATGGCCGTTCCCAACGTCAATGGTGCGCTTGTTGGCGGCGCCAGCCTCAAAGCAGTTGATTTCATCGGTATTATTAAGGCTTACATCTAAAGGGTTGAAATGACAGAAATTCCCGTCCTTACCAAACGCAAGCTGCAGGCCCAAGTTATCGGCCCGATTTATGCCGAAATGGCCGAACAGCTTGGTGAGCAAAGGGCCGGGGAAATTCTTGATTCTGCCATCAAGAAAGCCGCTATCGCCGAGGGCAAATCCTTTGCGGCCAAAGCCCCTAATGGCGTGACCTCGATGGCTGACTTCATCAAGCTTTATGAGCTTTGGACGCTTGATGGCGCGTTGGAAGTCGAAATCCTGAAAGCTGATGACAACACCTTTGATTTCAACGTGACCCGCTGCAAATACGCTGAAACCTATAAGGAAATGGGTCTTGGCAAAATCGGCCACCTGATGTCGTGCAATCGTGACGGCACATTCTGCGAAGGTTATGATCCCAATATCACTTTGCAGCGCGATCAAACGATTATGGCTGGTGCTGCCTGTTGCACCTTCCGTTACCGCTATAATCCCAAAGCTTGAACAGCAGTTGCATGAGCCCCATCTAAGGGCTAAAGCAGCGCAAATTAATTTGGATATATGAAATGCAATCAGTTTTGTTGGCCGTTCACTTGGTCGTAGCCTTAGCCTTGATCGGGCTTGTCATGTTGCAGCGTTCTGAGGGGGGTGCCTTGGGCATTGGCGGCGGTTCAGGCAATCTGTTCTCGTCACGCGGTGTGGGCAATACCTTAACCCGCGCCACTGCAATCTTGGCCGCGTGTTTCTTTGCAACATCTGTTGCGCTCACCATGTTGGCCAATCACAAGTCAACTGGCGGATCGATCATTGATAGCGCAACACAATCGCAAACCGCTCCAGCGGGTGGAACAGCGCCTGCCGCACCTTCGGGTGAAGGCTTGTTGCCAAAGCTTGATCCGTCCAAGCCGGTTGTTCCAACCAACTAAAAATTGGCTGTGAAACGTTTGATGTTTCACAGCTTTCCACAAAATTGCAAACGGAACCAAACTTTGCTTCGAATCGGACGCAAGGCGGGTTAGGGTGATTTCCCATGGCGCGATATATTTTCATAACAGGCGGCGTGGTTTCATCCCTCGGCAAAGGTCTCGCATCAGCAGCACTCGGCGCGCTATTGCAAGCCCGTGGCTATAAGGTGCGGCTGCGCAAACTTGACCCTTATCTCAATGTCGATCCGGGCACGATGAGCCCTTATCAACATGGCGAAGTGTTCGTCACCGATGATGGCGCAGAAACCGATCTTGATCTTGGCCATTATGAGCGCTTCACAGGACGCCACGCCAATAAGCTCGATAACATTACCACGGGCAAAATCTATCAAGAGATCATTGCCAAGGAACGCCGTGGTGATTTCTTAGGCGGCACAGTGCAGGTGATTCCACATGTCACTGATGCGATCAATGATTTCATTAAATCGGGGAGCGACGATTTTGATTTTGTGCTCATCGAAGTGGGTGGCACCGTAGGTGATATTGAGGGCCTGCCGTTCTTTGAAGCCATTCGCCAATTTGGCCAGGAAGCCCCGCGTGGTTCCTGTATCTATATTCATCT
>JAYVXY010000219.1:0-3875 GCA_043784785.1 Aestuariivirga sp.
CATTCCCGCGCTTGCTGATTTTGCCATTGAATATACCGATGCTGTGAGCACCGTTTTTGCTGCTGAATATGTTACCCACGCGCGCTTGTTGGCCGAAACTGAGGGTGACCGCCGCAATGAGTTGCTCAATATCTTGCTCAATGGTGCTGACGAGTCAGACGGGAAAGCAACACGTCTTCTGAAACGCGGCGGCTATCTGGAGCAGCGCCAATCTTTCTGCGTGGGGTTGGTGCAGGCGGCCGATCCAACCGAAATGGAAAATCCATCGCGGGTGCAGCGCATGATTGATGCGATCAACGAGGCCGCCGCAGCACACCACATACGCGCCCTGATTGGTTTTCGAAATAATCTGGTTACAGTTGTGTTTTCTGATGTGCGCCGGATTTCGGGTTGGACTGCCCCGCAAGCCAAACTGGCCGGCAGGCTTGAGGCCGCTTTGGGGCTATTGGGGCCTTCGGTGCTGGTTGGTATCAGCAGCGATCACCCTTCGACTGCCTTTATTCCGCGCGCCTTGAATGAGGCGACGATTGCCTTTGATTTCACCAGTGTTGCTCATCGTCTTATCGGGTTTTCGGCTCTGCCCATCAGGCGGCTGCTGCTGCATCACGCCGCTGATTATGTGCAATCTGCACTGCCCAGCTGGATCAGCAATTTCAAAACCGCTGATGCCAAGGCGAGCGGTGCACTATCCAAAACTTTGCGCGCCTATGCTGATGCTGATTTGGGTGTTGTGACAGCCGCCAAACTTCTCGACGTCCACCCCAATACGATTTATGTACGCATGGAAAAAATTAAAGAACTGACAGGTCGCGATGGGCAACGCTATCATGATCTGACCGAGCTGCTTTTGGCGCTGGATTGCGCGGTGCAGAGTTAGATTTTATTCCAGCCCGTCATCTGCCCCCTGAACCAAGTCATTTGGCGCTTGATATAATTCCGTGTGGCGGTTTTGGCTTTGGTTTTGGCTTCTTCCAACGTGAGTTCACCGCGAAGATGTGCCAGAAGTTCCGGCACGCCGATGGCTTTCATCAAGGGTTGGGCGGGGTCAAGCGTCGGAAGTACGCGGACTTCATCCAATGCGCCCTGCTCCAGCATGTGATCGAAACGGCGCTCAGCGCGAGCGTAGAGTTCATCGCGCGGGATGTTCATGAAAATGCATTCGACCGCGACACCTTGAAGAAAGGATTTTTGTTGAGCATCTTTTTGCCATTCAATCAATGGCTTGCCAGTGCTTTCCAAGACTTCAAGTGAACGGATAAGGCGCTGGCGATCGGCGGGGTACAGTTTGGCCGCACTTTCTGGGTGGCGTTTTTCCAATTCTGCATGAAGATCACCCTCAAAGCCGCGCCATTTTTCGCGGATGACTGGATCAATCGGTGGTAATTTGGCGAGGCCCTGCTCCAAAGCCATAAAATAAAGCCCGGTACCGCCGCAAATGATGGGAAGCTGACCAGCTTGCCAACAGTTTTCGATTTCGATCTGGGCTTGTGCCAACCAAGCGGCGGTGGAATAATCATCAGCACCGCTGACATGGCCGAATAATCGGTGCGGAACCTGCGCCTCTTCCGCCATGGTTGGGCGTGCTGTGATGATGCGGAGTTCTTTATAGACCTGCATCGAATCTGCGTTGATGATCACGCCGCCCCGCAAGCGGGCCTGAGCCATAGCCAAAGCAGACTTGCCGCTGGCCGTCGGCCCTGCAATAAGCAGCACAGATTTTTGGTTTGTTGGTGACATGATAGATTCCGTTCTCGTTCTCATAGCAGCGCCCGGCTCTGGCGCAATCAATTCCCGCGTGGTGGAAGCGTTACGCGATTTTGGCAGCGATGCCCCAAAGTGGCTGGCTGAAGACGACGCACTGGAGGTTCCGAGCTTTGCGCGGATCGCGGAAGTTTTGGATTTGTTGAGAGCCTTCCCCATCGATACAAATTTGGTGCCTGTCGCCAACCGCCGCAAGAAACTGCTGATTGCCGATATGGATTCAACTATGATCCATCAGGAGTGCGTTGATGAGTTGGGGGTGATGGCGGGTGTTGGCGACTGCATCAAACACATCACAACCCGCGCCATGCGGGGTGATTTGGATTTTGAAGGTGCACTCAAAGAACGCGTAGGCCTGCTCAAGGGGCTCGATGAAAGTGTGATCGCGCAATTGCTCCGTGAACGGATCACTTTCATGGAAGGTGGCAAGACCTTGTTGGTCACAATGAAAGCAAATGGGGCTTATGCTGCGCTGGTATCGGGCGGCTTCACGGCGTTCACATCGCATATCGCAGACGCGCTTGGCTTTGACGAAAACCGCGCCAATACATTGCTGATCAAAAACGGCAAATTGACAGGCCAAGTCGCCATGCCGATCCTGGGCAAAGCGGCGAAAGTGGAATCATTAAAGCGTATTTGCGTGGCGCGGGGATATTCGCAAGCCGATGTGCTGGCCGTGGGTGATGGGGCCAATGATATTCCCATGCTGCTCGAAGCGGGCATGGGTGTTGCTCTACACGCCAAGCCCAAAGTGCAAGAAGCAGCACCCATTTGCATCAATCATGGTGACCTGACGGCGCTGTTGTATTTGCAGGGTTATTCAAAAGAGAATTTCATCAGCCCTTGATTGTTAAGGCGGCTTGGGGCAGCTTGGCTTGTGCTGGGGCATTACAAGGGGCGATCAAACATGTCTCTCAAAGTTATTGGTGCTGGCTATGGCCGCACTGGCACCATGTCCACCTATACAGCTCTCAAGGAGCTTGGCTTTCCCTGCTATCACATGATTGAAGTGCTGATGAACAAGGCCAATGCCAGCCATCTAAGTTTTTGGCAAAAAGTGGCGAATACACCGGCTGGCGTGCAAAGCGATTGGGATCAAGTGTTGAGCAACTATACTGCCGCGGTTGATAACCCAACGTGCTGCGTGTGGAAGGAACTGATGGTTGCCTATCCTGATGCCAAAGTGTTGCTCACCTTGCATCCACGCGGCGCCGAGGCCTGGTACGAAAGTACGATCGACACAATCTATTTCACCGAGAACGTCTGGCAATGGAAGGTTATTGAATTCTTCACGCCGTTTGGCCGCAAGTTTGGTGACATGTCACGCAAACTGATTTGGCAACGCAACCACAAAGGCACAATGAACGACAAGGCCAAAGCCATTGCGGAATATAATGCCCATATCGAAGACGTAAAAAAAACCGTGCCGAAGGATCAGCTTTTGATTTTCACGGTGACCGAAGGATGGAAGCCACTGTGCAAATTCCTGGGGGTGAAAGTTCCTGCAACACCTTTCCCGAATGTCAATGATCGGGCTGAAGTGAAGAAGATCATCGCAGGCATCACCAAAGGGGCTTATGTAATTCTAGGTGGACTGGCCGTGGTTGCAGTGCTGATCCTGTGGGCTATCTATAAATTTTTTTGAACCTGACATGGCTGGCCAGCACTTTCCTGTCGCGACGGTGCTGGCCTGATTTGCGAACAAATGGCGGATCAAATTGCAGAGTGACCGGGACTTCAGGCTTAATCGATCCCGTAACCTACTATGCCCTTCACTTCCAGAAAATCATGGATGCCCCAATCGGCATATTCGCGGCCATTGCCGGATTGTTTGTAGCCACCAAAGGGTGCGAAAACATCCCAAGCCGGATAGTTGATTTTCACCTGTCCGGCCCGCAATTGCCGCGCCACTTTGCGGGCATGCTCTAAGTCACGACTGGCGACAGCGGCAGAGAGGCCAAAGACTGTATCGTTGGCCATGGTGATGGCGTGTTCCTCGCTGTCATAAGGCAGGATGGCCAATACAGGCCCGAAGATTTCTTCGCGTGAAATGGTCATGTCATGGGTGACGTTTCCGAAAACCGTGGGGCGCACATAATAGCCGCGGTTCAGGC
>JAYVXY010000220.1:0-3863 GCA_043784785.1 Aestuariivirga sp.
GGTTCCTGAAAGATCGCCGCAACACCCAAACGCTGTGCTGCTTGTGTCGAAGGAATGGTAACGACCTGGCCACCCACAAGAATTTGACCTGCATCTGGCTGGTGAACCCCGGTCATGATTTTGATCAGTGTCGATTTTCCAGCACCATTCTCGCCGACAATGGTGTGGACTTCACCGGGGATGAGATAGAGGCTCATGTCGGCAAGTGCTGCGGTCATGGCAAAACTTTTTGACACATGGCGCAGTTCTAAAATTGGTTGTTCCACTCAAGGCCTCATATGGCGTGGTCGCAGAAAAAAGGCAGGGCAACGATTGAGTCGCCCTGCCCGCATCCGATTCAGATTACTTGGAAGCAGCTTCCACATTGGTTTTGTCATAAACCGTGAATGCGCCCATCAAAACGCGCTTGCCTTCAGCGCGGGTTGGGTCTTTCTCGATCTTGAACTTGCCCATGCGGCCAGCGGCAAATTCTTCACCAACCTCACCTTTGATTGCGCCGGTGGCCAGCAAATAGCTGGTGTAATAGGTGAGGTAGCCAAGATCAACGAAGCTCCACAACGCAAATTGTGGTGCGCAGCCGTTCATCGTGTAGCCAACCATTTCAGACGGCAAGCCGAGGCCTGAAACCTTCACCTTGTCGCAGAGTTTTTCATCTTGCATGGCTTTAGCAGCAGCAACGATGCCAACAGTTGTTGGTGCCATGATGAGTTTCAAATCCTTGTACTTGTCAACCAAGGCCAAGGCGCGCTTATAGCTGACTTCCGACTGATCATCGCCATAAACAGTATCAACCAGTTTGATGTCCTTATATTTTGGATCGGTCAGCGCTTTCTTCATCGCAGCAATCCAGGCGTTCTGGTTTGCAGCATCAGGGGTTGCTGAAAGAACCGCAAAGTCACCTTTGCCGCCCGTACCAGCAAGGGCCATATCTGCCATTACCGTGCCGATCTGATTGAAATCAACTTGAGCCACAAATACGCTTTCGCCTTTTGACGAGGGAATTGGGCTGTCCCATGTTACAACCTTGGTTCCGGCCTTCTGTGCTGCTTCAGCCGTCGGTGCAATCTGATCGCCAGCGTTGTTTGAAAGCATGACGACATTTTGCTTTTGGGTTGTCGAGGTGGTCAACATATCGATTTGGCCAGCCACGCTGTTTTCAGGGGTTGGGCCAATGAACAAAAGCTTGCCCTTGTTTTCCAATTCCTTGTTGGCTTCCTGTGCGCCACGGTTGGCTTGATCGAAAGGCAAAATCCCTAAGAATTTTGGCAGCAGAACAAGATTGACGGTTTCGCCCTTCTTGGCCATTGCGGCATCGGCAAATGCCGTGCCCGTCATCATCACGGCGGCAAAAGCTGCCAAGCAGCCGAGCTTGGCGATTTTAGATTTGACACGATTGGTATTCAGCATGGTTTCCTCCCTTATTGCTGTTTTTTATAGTTCACTCGCGGCATTAAGCTGCCGAAAGCGATTTCGCAAATTCCCGACTGGCAATGACGACATTCACACCGACTGACCTGATATGGTCGAGCAGATGCGGCGGTGCGCCTTCATCAGTGACGAGCGTGTGGACACGCGACAACTGGCAAACCACCATGCTGCCGCGCGATTCAAATTTTGAAGAATCAGCAATCACAATCAGCTTGTCGGCCCGCGCCAAAAGCTTGGCTTCAGCCCGCGCAATCAATGGATCACCTTCAATAATGCCCATCGGCGTAATCGAATAACAACTCATGAACATTTTGGATGCAATGAAGTGCTGCGTTGAGTCTTCATCAAATGGGGAAAGAATAATCCCCTGCTCGCGGTAAACTTCGCCCCCCGGAAGCACGATGCGGTTCTGGCTTGTTGCCATTAGTTCCTGAGCAATTGGAAATGAATTCGTCAGAATTTGCATGCGGCGCTGGCGCAAAAATTCAGCCATAAACCACGTGGTGGAACCGGCATTGATGATGATCGATTCACCATCCTGGCAGAGTTCAACGGCGGCCTGCGCTACGTCGCGCTTGCGTGCCGCATTCAATGTTTGGCTGACATCGAATGAACGCGTGGCAAGATGTGACTGTTCCGCCGCCCCCACCGCCTGCACGCCACCATGCACACGCTTCAACTGGCCCATCTCTTCCAATTTTGAAAGGTCGCGCCGCAATGTGGCCGACGATGCAGAAAGATGTTGGCGCAGTTCGCTGACACGCAAGAGCCCGCGCTCACGCACCAGCGTCAAAATCTTTTGCCATCTTTCTCTTTCATGCATCGCTCAGAAATACGCATGATCGATCATGAACGTCAACAATGAATCACAATGCTGCGTCGCAAAACGTCATTGCGCTGCAATATATGCGATTTTTGATTGACCATGAGCGAACGTGAACATATGTTTGATTCATGACCCAATCAATTCTCTTGCTGTCCCAGTGGGACGAAGCCAAAGCCAAATCCCTCGATGAGCCAGGTCTGCTGCTGTATCGATCCAATCTTTTAGGCAGTGATTTGCGCATCACAAATTTTGGCGGCGGCAACACTTCGGCCAAAGTGATGATGAAAGATCCGCTTTCAGGAGCTGATGTTAGAGTGCTGTGGGTCAAAGGCTCAGGCGGCGATATTGGCTCTATGAAGCTGGATGGCTTTGCGACGGTTTATCAAGACAAATTGGAATCGCTCAAAGGTCTTTATAAAAATCTCGATCAAGAAGACGCCATGGTGCACGCGCTTAATCATTGCATTTTCAATTTGAATGCAAGGGCGCCATCGATTGACACTTGCTTGCATGGTTATGTGCCGCATATTCATGTTGATCATGTGCATTCAGATGCCGTGATTGCCATTGCGGCCACAAAAGATTCCGAGCGGCTCACCACAGAAATTTTCGGCGATGAGATTGGTTATCTGCCATGGCAGCGCCCCGGCATTGATCTTGGAATCAAGCTCGGCAAAATGGCCACCGACAATCCGAAACTTATTGGCGTTGTGCTGGGTAGCCATGGGCTTTTCACTTGGGGTGAAACCGCCAAAGGCTGTTATGAAACAACCTTGCGCATCATCAACAAGGCGGCTGTGTGGCTTGAAGCCAATGTGAAGAAGCCTGTGTTCAAGGGCGAGGCGATTAAGGCCTTGAGCCCTGATGAACGTCAAGCCATGGTTCAACGTTTGCTACCAGAAATTCGGGGGTTTATTTCATCTCATGAAATGAAGCTCGGTCACTTCACCGATGCGCCTGGAGTTCTGGAATTTGTAAATTCAAAAGCGCTTGCCGAACTTGCCCAGCTCGGCACCTCCTGCCCCGATCATTTTCTGCGCACCAAAATTGCGCCGGTGATCGTTCCGCAGGATTCGACGGGCGATGACCTGAAAAAGCGCATTGCGGATTATCGCGCTTCTTACGAGGCCTATTATAATCGCTGCAAGCATCCGAATTCGCCTGCCATGCGTGATCCTAATGCGGTGATCTATCTGGTGCCCGGCGTTGGCATGTTATCTTTTGCCAAAGATAAAGCCACCGCGCGCATTGCGTCTGAGTTCTATGTGAATGCCATTAATGTGATGCGCGGTGCATCGGGTGTTTCACAATATCAAGGCCTGCCCGAGCAGGAAGCTTTCAACATTGAATATTGGCTGCTCGAAGAAGCAAAGCTTTCGCGCATGCCCAAGCCTAAATCATTGGCTGGCAAGATTGTCTATATCACTGGCGGAGCGGGTGGCATTGGCCAGGCGACCGCCGCCAAGATGTTGTCGGAAGGTGCCTGTGTGATGCTGGCCGACATTGATGCCAGTGCTTTGGAGGGTGCGGTTGCGGCATTCGGCAAGCAGTTTGGTAAAGACAATGTGCGCGGTGTTATTCTCGACGTGACAAAAGAAGAAGCGGTTCA
>JAYVXY010000221.1:0-3857 GCA_043784785.1 Aestuariivirga sp.
CCGCAAGACGATTCCAGTCAGCAGTCCGCAGCGAGGCTGGCAGAATTCTTCATGCACGGGATGAGGCTGGCAGCGCTGGACGAGGCGGCGCAAGCGAACCCACAGCCGGTGCCGCAATCCAAAAAGAAGGGCAAGGCCAAAGGGCAGGTCCTTACGCCGCCGAACCCGGAGCCGATGGAAAACCCCAATCCCTGATACCGGGCGTCGATCCGGTCACAAACAAAGATCGAGTTGACCTTGCATCCGGTAAACCCATGCGTGGCGGGGATGCTGCGCCGGGTGGAATGTTTGACCAAAGCGCGATGAACCAGAATGAGATGTTCCTGCGCCGTCGATCCGGTTCAGGCGCACATGGACCCAATCCCCTTTATAGGCGCTTTGCTGGCAGAGAACAATTGCCAGCCGAAGCAGAAACCATTGTTGGCCCAAAGAAAGGCGTAACACCCCAAGAGGCTCGCGCCCACAAGATTAATGATGCCATGCGGGCGCTGGCAGAGCGGCTTGGCGCGCGGCTTGAAATGGATGGGCGCATGTCGGCTCAGGCGCTTGGGTCATTCAAGCCGCGCGAGGGTGTGCTGCGCATTCGCTATGCTGGGGATTTCGAGTCATTTTCGCATGAATTGGGCCACAAGATTGACCAGTCCTTAGCAACTGACCCAAAGACAGCACAGGAATGGTCCAATCTGGAACTCGCCAATACAGCAGAACTTCAAGCGCTTGACTACGATGCGCAGATTACCGGTGGACCGCCAAATGTGCAGGAAGGCGCGGCAGAATTCATGCGCCGCTACATCAATAATCCCGGCAATGCTGCGGCTGAAGCGCCCAATACATTTGCTGCATTCGAGCAGTTGCTAAAACTGAAGCCTGACATTGAATCTATCCTTTCGGATGCCGCAAAAATATCGCAGGTTGAAAGTGGGCTTGATCCAAAGCAGGTGTTTTCATCCATGGTTGCGGCTGGGCCAAAGTTTGGTCTGGAAAAGCTGTCTCAATCCATCGCCAAATACGGCATTGTGCCGACGATGCAGGATTATGCCGCCAATATCTATGGGGCGCTTATTCGGGAAAGCGTTCATTTCGACAGGTTGACGCAGTTTTTGCGCGACAGGGGGTTTCAAAAATCCGGCCAGCCAATCAAGGAATTGTCCTTTGCTACGGACCCCGATCATTTATTCCGCCAATTGCCCGGCGCGCAGCAAAGCGCGATGGCAATCATGGACAGGGGCGTTCCCCTCGACCTAACTGATCCGATTAATACGGCAAGGTCTCCGTCTCTGTTTAAGTCCATAACCGAAGCGCTCAATGGGTCAATTTCGCGCGTTGAAAATGCCACAGACCCGCTTGTTGTGGACTTGAACGCCTATCTGATAGCCCGTCGAGCCGATGGCGACTGGGCGCTTTTCCACACGGGTAAAATACCAAAGCCACCTGTCGGCGCGAGTGAATTTGAAACAATAAAGGCCATCCGGGATTTTGAAACCCAATATCCACAATTCAAGGATGCTGCTGACAAGATATTTTCGTTTCAGCGATCCTATCTTCAGCGTCGGGTCGATAAAGGCTTGCTGTCGCAGGAATCCGCACAAGCGATGTCCGCCGCTCATTATGACTATGTGCCGCTGTATCGGGATTTTGGCGATGAAAAGGCCGGGGGAGATGGTGGCGGTGCTGGCGGCTTTGCCAGCCTAGAACACAGCGACATGAAGCAATTTTCCGGCTCATCCCGTGACGTGAAAAACGTAATCCGGTCAATGATAGAGGACGTGGGCCGCACCGAGCGCCGCATTGCCGAGAACGATGTCTTGGTGGCCATCGATAATCTTGCGCGGGATGCGGGAGAGTTGGCCGGGCCGGTATGGGAGCATGTGCCAAATGACGAACTCACATCCACAACCGTCGATGTCGAGCGCGCCTTGCGAGGCTTGGCAAGAAAAAATGGCATGTCGAAACTTGACACCGACATCATGATTTCCAACATGGCCCCGATGGTGGGGTCTGACATGACAGCAACCATGTATGGTAGCACCCCAACATCGCCGCGCGGCGAGCGCATTTTGTTTATGTATAAGGGAGGCGAACGCCAAGCCATCAAGGTCGGCGACAATTCGATTTCCAGCCATTTCTACGACATCATGACTTCCATGAGTCAACCTGAAAAAGATATTTTTGTCAAAACCATCAGTGCCGTAAATGCTGGTTTTCAGGCTTCGATTACCCATGCTCCACGATTTCTGACTGGAACTGCAATCAGGGATAACATGACACGCATGTTTATCCCGCGATATCAAGGAATCTTGGGACGCATTCCTTTCGCGCAGGATATTGCGGGTGCCTATACGATGGCTTTCGACAGGGCTTTCTATAATGCCTATGCCGAGGGTGGCGGTATCAGGGGCGGTGTTTACTCCCATGCTGCCAATGAAGCCCATGTTGATCCATTGGCGGGCGCAGCGCTCACAAATGGGTTTGTCGCGCGGACAATTGACCAACTTGCGCAAGCCAACACATTAGGCGGCAAGGCAAGCGTAATAGTCAATGTGCCATGGAACGCGGTCAAGGCTACGGGGTCATATGCCGAATCGTTGTGGGACCGGGTGCAATACAAGGAAGGACTTCCCGCCAAAGCATGGGCGGTTATGACGACCCCGGCCAAAATGGTTAGTGATGCGCTTCGGCTTGCCGAGCTGTCTGAAACGGCATCGCGTGTCGGCAACGCCAAACTGACATTCAATTATCTGAAAAGTCTTGGATTGAGCGATGTCGAGGCGCTGGCCGGGGGGCAGTTTGAATCCCGCGACATGCTGAATTACAACAGCCATGGATCGAACATGCGGACGATGGCCCGTATATTTCCATTCATGAATGCGGGGCTATCAGGCGCGGACAGGTCTGTTCGGGGCGTTATCGCAGAGCCGGTCATGGCTGCTGTAAGGGCATACCAGCGCGGCGGTTATGCCAATCTTGATGCGCGGGACAAGGGGATATTGTCGGCATCATGGAAAAACAGCCTTTATATCGCAGCCGGTGCGGGCGTCGTATATGGTGTCTATTATCCTTATGCATCACAGACTGAATTTTATAGGCGGGCAAGCCCTTACATGAAGGATACTTATTTTCATATCCAGACTGGCGAAGATGCAGATGGAGTTCCTGTCGGCCTGACCATTCACAAGGGCTATGACATGCCAGCGGCTATCTTCAATACCGCAGAGCGGCTAGCCGAGGAACGCGCTCACCATGACTCTACTGATTGGGGGCATGTTCTCGGCGGATTGAAAGAGGCAACCCCGCGCCAATTCCGATCATGGGACGGATTGCTTGGAGCTTCGCCTGCAATCAAAACCGCCTATGAAGTCAAGACCGGCATGCGGATAGGCATGGATGGCGAACCTTCTGTTCCGATCATTCCGCGCACCCTTGAAGGCAAGCCAATTGAGGATCAGGTCACGGCTACAACGTGGTCAATATCAAAAAAGATTGGCGCAGAATTTGGGGTGGCACCTGTCGTTGTCGATCATGTCATCAATGGCATGGGCGGCACTATGGGCCAAGACGTGCGCAATCTGTCGGCTGCGGTCTTCGATAATAACCCACTGTCCACCGTCAAGGGTGCGCTGAACAAGTTCTTCTTTGGGCAGATTTATCGTTCTGGCACATCGGACATTGGCGCTGGCCATGATTTGCGCAGCCTCATGGCCAAGAACTCCAACTCCTATGCCGTTCAAGCCAAGGGCTACCTCGACGCTTTGCAAAACAACGATCCAACAGGTGCTAATGTCATCTATAACAAGGCTGATGATGTTGCAAAAACCATGATGACGATGCGGTCGAGTTCCGCTTTTGGTGGAGATGTC